>CAZSON010000009.1:20675-28547 GCA_964608375.1 uncultured Desulfobacter sp.
GGCCGTTTAATTTGAAGATTTACCCTATCAAGTCAAAAGGGATGTTGATCAAATCTATATGAAATAGGTTGAGGATGTCAATATCTCACCGGACTTCAACCCATTTCTTTTGTATCACCTATTTTTTAGACCGATGGTTAAAAAGAGATGGTTGACATTCGGATACGCTATTACTATATTTCATCAAGTTTACCCCAATTAATTTCAGAAAGGATGTGCTGAGATGGCTAAAGGGATTGTAGAAATCGATGACAAAAATTTTGACGTGGAGGTATTACAGGCGGAAAAACCTGTTCTTGTCGATTTTTGGGCGCCATGGTGTGGTCCATGCAGGGCAATCGGACCGATGGTTGAAGAGCTTGCAGGTACATATGAGAATGACGTCAAATTTGCAAAGTGCAATGTGGATGATAATCCTGTTACGCCTGGCAAATATGGCATCAGAGCCATTCCAACCTTAATTTTCTTCAAAGATGGTAATGTTATTGATCAGGTTACCGGTATGGTTGCCAAATCAAAACTAGAGGTAGCTATAAAAAATATTTTGTAAAGTATCCGGTAATGAAAAACGTTGATTTCGATCTTGTTATTATCGGCGGCGGCCCGGCCGGGCTGGCCGCCGGTCTTTATGCCGCACGCGCCAGGTTGAAGGTCGTCCTATTGGAAAAGGCGGTGCCTGGCGGTCAGGTCCTGATTACAGACTGGATTGAAAATTATCCGGGGTTCCCTGAAGGACTCAGCGGTTTTGACCTGATACAGAAGTTGACTGAACAGGTTAAAAATGTAGACCTTAAAATCATCACAGATGAAGTTCGCTTCGTTGATTTCTCTAACCGGGCAAAAAAAATTCAACTCAGTGATCGTTACATTACAACGCATACGATTATCATCGCCACCGGCGCTACCCCGAAAAGGTTGGGAGTGCCGGGAGAAGAGCAGTTTTTAGGAAGAGGTGTCTCTTTTTGCGGTACCTGTGATGGTCCGTTTTATAAGGAACAGGTTGTAGCTGCGGTGGGCGGTGGTGATACGGCAGTCAAAGAAAGCATATTTCTGACCAAATTCGCAAAAAAGGTCTATCAAATCCATCGGCGGGATCAACTGCGGGCGGAATCGATTTTGCAGGAACGTGCGTTTGCAAATGACAAAATAGAGTTTGTTTGGGACTCTGTGGTCAGTCAAATAAGCGGGTCGACCGGTGTTGAAAAGATAACGGTAAAAAATGTCAAAACCGATGAAACCAGGGAACTTGCGGTTGATGGATGCTTTATATGGGTGGGAATTCATCCGAATACAAAATTTTTAGGAGATAAGGTTAAATTGGATAGTTCCGGTTTTGTGATAGCCAATACCAATATGGAGACTTCGGTTCCGGGCGTATTTGCGGCAGGTGATGTTCGAAACACCCCGCTGCGTCAAGTTGTGACGGCGGTCGGCGACGCTGCTATCGCAGCATTTTCAGCCCAACATTATGTCGAGAGCCATATACAATGAAACGACTGTCTATCTTATGTCTCATTGCGCTTCTCTTTTTCTCGGGCTGTGCTCTGTTCAGATCAAAAGAGGAAAAATCCGCGCCCGAGCTGGCGAGCGAGGGAATGGATCAATTTAAAAGTGGAAATTATCGAAACAGTATCGAATCATTTGAGACATTGAAAAACTGGTATCCCTTTAGTAAATATGCGATTCTCGCGCAACTGAAGATTCCTGACGCCCACTATAAGTTAAAGGAATATGAAGAGGCGATCTTTGGGTATGAAGAATTTGAAAATCTGCACCCCAGAAATGAAGCGGTACCCTATGTAATCTATAAAATTGGGCTCAGTTATTTTGAACAAATCGATACGTCTGACAGGGATCAGGCCCCTGCCCGAAAGGCGATAGATACATTCAAGCGTTTGGTTAAGCAGTTTCCAACAGATTCATACGCTAAAAAATCGGCCGGTTTAATCAACAAAAGTTTGAAAAGCATCGCCGGACACGAAATTTACGTCGGTCTGTTTTATTATAAGAGCAAGCACTACAAAGCGGCCTTAAAGCGTTTCAAGTCGCTGGTATCCAATCTCCCTGATGTCGGCGCCCACCAAAAGGCATTGGCGTATATTGCACGGTGTGAGGCCTTGCTGGAAAAAAGAGATAGGGAGTATAAAAGATAGCGTTTCATTTGATTAAAAAGATATGTTGCGAGGAGAGTAAATCATGTCGAGAATGTGTGATATATGTGGGAAAAAACCACAGGTGGGAAACCACGTGAGTCACGCTCACAACCTGACCAAACGGCGGTTTAATCCAAACCTTCAGCGGGTACGAACGTTGCATAACGGAAGGGTGAAAAAAATGGTTGTTTGTACCAGCTGTATAAAATCAGGGCGGGTTGTTAAGGTTGCTTAGCGATCAATGCGGCTGACCTCCTGAACATTTTTCACCTTTTTGATTGCCGATAGCACTTTGTTTAAGTGCTCGGTATCTTCGACCGCAATGGTAAACAAACTGGTAACTACTCTGTCTTTGTTCGCCTCTGTTTTGGCGCTGAGAATATTGGCAGCGTTTTTGCTGATATTCGCAGCCACATCGGCCAGCAAACCCACTCTATCATAAGAACGAACGCGAATTTTTACCGGATATGTTTCTCCGGTGTCGATATTCCATTCCACATCGATCTGTCTTTCCGGACTCATTTTCAGCGCATTGACGCAACTGGTACGATGAACGGTTACCCCATAACCTCTTGTGATGTAACCGGTTATCGCGTCTCCGGGAACCGGTTCACAGCACCTGCCAAACTTGATCAGAATGTCATCAACCCCTTTAACCACCACGCCCCTTCTCGGCTTTCTCTTCCGCACCCGGCCAATGACTTTGGTCAGGATCGATTTTTGTTCTTCTTTTGTTTCCGTTTTCGGGGCAAACTTCCGGACGATCTGCAAGGGGGTGATTTTGCCATACCCCACACTTGCAATCAGGTCGTCGAGTGATTTGAATCCGAAATCGGCTATGACCTTTTCCATCTTATCCGATTTCGCAATTTCGTTAAAATTGAGTCGATATTTACGAAATGCCTTTTCGCACATTTCTCGACCGAGGGTTAAGCTCCGCTCTTTTTCCTGAATCTTAATCCAATGCCTGATTCTGGAACGGGCCTTGACCGTTTTTACAAAATTAAGCCAGTCCTTGCTCGGATGTTGACCTTTAGATGTGATTATTTCGATTGTATTTCCGGTTTCCAATTCAGTCTTAAGGGGAACCATTCGTCCGTTGACTTTGGCGCCTGTACATTGGTTACCCACTTCGGAGTGGATCATATAGGCAAAGTCAACAGGGGTTGCGCCCCGGGGCAGTGTTTTGATTTCACCTTGGGGGGTAAACAGATAAACTTCATCCGGAAACAGGTCAATGCGAACATTTTCTAAAAATTCATTCGGGTCTCTAAAATTTTCCTGGTCTTCAACCAGATCCTGAATCCACGAAAATGTTTTACTCGCCTTATCATCGATATACTTTCCTTCCTTGTAGCTCCAGTGTGCGGCAATGCCGGATTTGGCAATCCGATCCAGTTCCCACGTCCGGATTTGAATTTCCACCCGTTCGCCGAAAGGACCGATTACCGTCGTATGGAGGGCCTGGTACATGTTGGGTTTGGGTACGGCGATATAATCCTTGAACTTTTTTGGAATCGGTTTCCACATGGAATGTAAAAGCCCCAGTGCTTCATAACATTGGGGTATTGTGTCAAGGATGATCCGAAATGCGATAATGTCGTATATATCCTCAAATTCAAGCTTCTGGTTTATCATCTTTTGATATATGCTGAACAAATGTTTGAATCTGCCCAAAACTTCGCATTTCAGGTTCGCTTCAATCATCTTTTTTTGGATAAAGCTTTTAACGGTTTTAATATATTTTTCACTTTCTTCTCTCCCCTGCGTGATTCGACTTTTTATCTTTGAATATTCGGAATAATTGAGATTCATAAAAGAGATATCTTCAAGTTCCTTTTTGATCCAATAGATACCCAGCCGCGCAGCAATCGGTGAATAAATGTCAAGGGTTTCCTGTGCAATTTCTTTCCTTTTGTGCTCTTTGTGAAATTGAATGGTCCTCATATTGTGAAGGCGGTCTGCCAGCTTGATCAGGATAACCCGGATATCGTCGGCCATGGCAAGGATCATCCTCCTAATGCTTTCAGCCTGGCGTGCCTGTGAGCTGTCTAGTGGGAGGGCACTCAGCTTGGTGACGCCGAAAACGATATGAAAAACTTCTTCGCCAAACACATTTTTTATATCTTCCGGTGTCGCATGAGTATCTTCGATAACATCGTGAAGGAGGCCCGCTGCAATGCTGACCGAATCAAGCTTCATATCGCTGAGAATGTCGGCCACCTCGAGCGGATGGGAAAGATAGGGTTCACCGGATAGCCGAACTTGCCCTTCGTGAACCCGTGCGGAATATATATATGCACGCTCTACGATATCCAGATCGACATCTGGATTGTTTTTTGCAATTTTATCAAGAATGTCATTGATACGAATCATCGACACGCCGATTGCAGATCAATACGCCTTGGCAAATACAACATGTCCATTTCCTGTCCCGCCGCAGCAGACACACTTACCTTTTTCGGTTTTTGTGCCAAAGGGGATACACCTTATCGTAACGCCCAGATCATCTTTTATTTTCAACTCGCATGCAGCTGAACCGCACCACTGAGAGAGCACAAATCCGCCGTGAATTTCAGGTTTTTCCTGATTATTTGGGGTGAAATATTGATAAAAAGCGTCCCGATCATCAATGGCAACGGTGTTGTTATTTTTAAACGATGCGGCCCGTTCGAAAAGTGCGTTTTGTATTTGATCTAGCATGGAGGTTATTTCGCTTACAAAACGATCGCGTTTGATCGACTCTCTCTCTTTGTGTCCTCTGTCTCTGCGTCCGACATAAACCGCGTTTTCCGCAATATCTCTAGGGCCTATTTCGACACGCAGCGGAATACCCTTTTTAACCCAGTCCCACCCTCGGGCCCCACCGATATCGCGATCATCAATTTCCACTTTCAACTTGCCTGAACCATACCGCAGACTTTTTAGTTCATTGGACAGGCTTTCCGTAAATTCCATCACCTTTGCTCGGTCTTTTGGTTTTCTGAAAATCGGCAGGAGGACTACATGCGAGGGAGCAATTTTAGGGGGAATAATAATACCATCATCGTCACCGTGTGCCATGATAAGCCCGCCAATCAAGCGTGTTGAAGCCCCCCATGAAGTGGTCCAGGCATATTCCTCTTTTTCATCGGCGGATTGGAATACGATATTAGAGGCCTTTGAAAAATTTTGTCCTAAAAAATGCGAAGTACCGGCCTGGAGCGCCCTTTTATCCTGCATCATCGCTTCGATGCACAGGGTGTCCACGGCCCCCGGAAATCTTTCTGAGGCGGTTTTGCTTCCTCTGATCACCGGAATTGCCAGATATTTTTCAACCAACTCAGCGTAAACATCGAGCATCAGCCGGGTCCGTTTAATCGCTTCATCCTCCGTGGCGTGGGCGGTGTGTCCTTCCTGCCATAAAAATTCGCTGGTTCTTAAAAATATCCGGGTTCGCATCTCCCATCTGACCACGTTTCCCCACTGATTGATCAGCAGCGGGAGGTCCCGGTAGCTGTCGATCCATTTTGAAAACGAATCCCCGATAATCGTTTCAGAAGTAGGACGCACAACCAGCGGCTCCTGAAGCGGTCCGGCAGGTACAAGACCTTTGCCGGGCCTTTTTTCAAGCCTGTGGTGCGTAACCACTGCACATTCCTTTGCAAAGCCTTCGACATGCTCTGCCTCTTTTTCAAGGAAAGACAACGGGATAAAAAGAGGGAAATAGGCGTTTTTGACCCCGGTTTCTTTGAACATGTCATCGAGCTCACGTACGATATTTTCCCAAAGCGCATAACCCCAGGGTTTAATCACCATGCAACCCCGAACCGGCGATTTTTCCGCCAGATCGGAAGCCTTGACAACCTGCTGATACCATTCGGAGTAGTCTTCGGTTCGAGTTGGTGAAATGGCGGTTTTTGCCTTTATTTTCATTTGAATCCTTTCATAGCCACAGGTTCAAATGGGCTGAATGCTTCATTCTTTGTTATCATTTTTCATGTGAAGGTGATCGATTGCCTCATATTTATCGATCTCTTCGAGAAGAACTTCCACGAGTTTATCCTGGGGAAACTTCCTTGTGACCTTTCCTCTTCTAAAAAGAATCCCCATTCCATCTGCCCCGGCAATACCGATATCTGCTTCTTTTGCCTCGCCTGGCCCATTAACCACGCATCCCATTATCGCCAGCTTAATCGGAAGTGACTTTTTCAACACCGCCTTTTCTACGCTTTCGACAATACCAAAAAGATCGATTTTACATCGACCACAGGTGGGGCACGAAATAATCTCGGGACCATGCCTGCGGATTTCAAGCGCTTTTAAAATTTCAAACCCCACCCTTACCTCCTCAACCGGATCCCGTGTTAATGAAACTCGAATCGTATCCCCAATCCCTTCTGATAAAAGCATGCCGATACCAAGGGAAGATTTTACAATTCCGGAATAAAGTGTGCCTGCCTCTGTCACACCAAGGTGAAGCGGAAAAACGGTTTTTGACGATAAGAGCCGGTAAGCTTCGAGGGTTCGATGAACATCAGAAGCTTTTATCGAAACTTTTATGTTGTGAAAATCGAGGGCAGCAAGTAGCTCGATATGCCTGACCGCACTTTCGACCATGGCCTCCGCTGTAACACCCTTATATTTATTAAGAATATCTTTTTCAAGTGATCCCGAATTGATACCGATCCGAATCGGAATATCGTACCTTAACGCACAATCGACTACAGCCTTTACTTTTTTCAAGCCGCCGATATTTCCCGGATTGAGCCGCAATCCGTCAGCTCCGGCTTCGGCTGCAGCAATAGCCAGACGATAATCAAAGTGAATATCTGCGATCAGCGGAATCGAAATCTTTTTTTTAATCGAAGATATAGCGGCGGCAGCCTCCATGCCCGGCACGGCCACTCTGACAATTTCACAACCGCTTTGTTCCATTCGATGAATTTGAGCGGTGGTGGCCGAAACATCCTCCGTCCGTGTATTTGTCATCGATTGAACAACGACAGGAGCGTTACCGCCGATTTTGATATTTCCAACCTTTATCTGGCGGGTCGGTTTTCGTTTAATCACCCACGACATAAAACGTATGAAACCTTCTTTTTTTCAAATACCCCAAAATCCTTTTTAACGCTATTTATATAATGCAATTTGCAGTGAAAAACAAATTAAAACCCAAAAAACGTCCATATTCGTTGCATAAAATGAGGCCGCGTGATAAACAGGCAAAGCGGTTTGGCCTGGCGATCGGCAAGGCCCTGAATTGAGTGATCCAGATCAATCCGTCTGGAAAGGAGACATTGAATGGGTTTGCGTAAAAAGAAAACTTTCACAGCGAAGCACGGACCTGAAATTAAATTAAACAGTTCAATCGGAAACGAAATATCAAAGCGCATAAAAGAAAAGGAACTTTCCTGTGCAGATGCATTTGAAATAGCAGAAAAACTACAGGTTTCATCTGCTGAAGTCGGAATATCAGCTGATCTGCTTGGGGTTAAAATTATCAAATGCCAGTTGGGGTTGTTCGGTTATAAGGAAGGAAAAAAGCTAGTAAAATCTCAAAAAAGGCCGATACAAGATCTAGCACACGCCATCGAAAATGCATTGGTAGACGGCAAGCTTCCGTGTGAAAGTGCCTGGTCGATTGCGTCGCGCTTAAATGTGAAGCGGTTGACAGTCAGTCGGGCCGGCGAGGCGATGGGAATAAAAATCAAATCGTGCCAGCTGGGTGCGTTTTAAA
>CAZSON010000010.1:0-3840 GCA_964608375.1 uncultured Desulfobacter sp.
CGGTTTGCTTCCACCGCGTCTCGTGGTAAAAAGGTTTTTTTTGTATTTATGTGCAGCCTGATCGACTATGACATTTGCCAGATCCAAAATCGGTTGAAAGCTCCGGTAGTTTTTCTCAAGATGAATAATTTTGGTGTTGGGAAATATCCTTGGAAATTCCATGATGTTTTTGAAACTTGCGCCCCTGAAGGCATAGATACTCTGCGAATCATCACCGACAACCATAATATTTTTATTGATATTGGAAAGAAGATATAGGATTTCAGCCTGAAGCGTATTGGTATCCTGGTATTCATCAACCATGATAAACTGATAGGTGGAAGAAATTCTTCGGCGGATTTCAGGCTGGTCCTGCAAAAGCTGTTTTAAGTAGACCAAAAGATCGTCGTAGTCCAGAAAATGGTTCTCTCTTTTTTGTCTGGTATAATCTTCATAAATTTTTTTTATCGGTTCCGAATTAGGACAAAAATGCGGGTATTCGTCATAAATAATCTCATCAATCGGCAGCCCTTTGTTCACTGATTTGCTAATAATTTGTGCGAGAGTCGTCTTTTTTGGAAATAAACGGTGTTCCGGCAGAGCGCCTGTATTTTTTCTCAACATACCGAGAAGATTTTCCATATCCACGCGATCAAGAATGGTAAAATCGGATTTGAATCCTATTTTAGCAGCATACTTTCGCAACTTGGCATTTGCAAAAGAGTGAAATGTCCCGCCGGATACCGATTCGCATCGATTGTCAAGCAGATCTGCGGCCCTCCTCAGCATTTCCTGAGCGGACTTCCGTGTAAAGGTCAAAAGAAGAATCGCCTGGGGAGAGACACCTTCCTCGACAAGCCGTGCCACCCGATATGTAAGGGTTCTGGTTTTTCCGCTCCCTGCTCCAGCGATTACCAAAAGAGGTCCCCCCTTAAAGGTAACAGCATTTAACTGTGATCGGTTAAGGTCCTTAGAATAAGTGATTTGGAAGGCGCGCCGGGAATGTGAAATCTGTTGCTTCTGTTGTATTTTTGAAATGATAACTCCTCCCTTCCGGTGTTTTTGATAAAGCCTGCCGGTTGGTGCGCCCGGCATCCATTGCGAATCACTACAGTTTTATACGCTTCTTGTGAGAGTATTTACTCAAGCTTCGCACCTGACATTTTGAGAAAAACCGCATCAGACATAGGCAAAAAGAAATTTTTCTGAAAAAAATTGATGAGGAACGCTTTGACGACGGCACAAGTCCTTTTACGTTCGCATTCCAAAAGCATCGAAATTTTTCATATAGCGATCGACTTGTCAACCTTAACGCCCTATTTGCCGATTCGAGGTAGAGAAAGCAGGACAAAATATCGATTGTTTTTGCATTGAAAATATAGGATAAATTCTTATTCTGGGATTGCGATCTTATCAGAGGTGATTTATTTTTTTTCAAAGTAAAATTGATGAACTCGTAAAAAGTCCATATTGCTCTCTAAATGACCATTATCCCAAAATGCTCAAAGTCGTTCGCAAATGACTTTTTACGAGACTGTCAAAATTCAGATTTAATCGATTGCATAAAAATATGAACAAAGGGGCATAATTATGTTTACCAGGCCTGTCAGAGTTTTCAGTGTAAAACTATTTCTATCGGTACTCATATTATTTTTCCTCATACCACCGGCCATAAAATACATAAAAGATAGTGGTAAGAATGTCTTTTCATTTCAACATTTGGCAAATCCTGTCCATGAGGAAAATGTTTGGGCAGAATCAATCGATCCGCTTCCGAAATGGCCTCATGAGAAAAGTGATCTTCAACCTGACCCGGCGGTTGTTTTTGGAAAATTGCACAACGGTTTCAGATATGTATTAATGAGGAACAAAGAGCCAAAGGACCGGGTGAGCATGCATCTGGACATTCAGGCCGGGTCGATGCATGAATCAGACCAACAGCGAGGGTTGGCACATTTTCTGGAGCATATGCTTTTTAACGGATCAACCCATTTCAAACCCGGGGAACTGATAAAGTATTTCCAGAAGATCGGAATGCAATTCGGTCCTGATGCCAACGCACATACCGGCTTTTATGAAACAGTTTATGATGTTCTGCTGCCGACAGGAAGCAAGGAGAGTTTGTCCGACGGTCTTCTGATTATGGCAGACTACGCAGAAGGTGCGCTATTGCTGCAATCGGAAATCGATAGAGAGCGACGGGTTGTTTTGGCGGAAAAGCGCGATCGAGATTCTGCATCGTACCGTACATTTGTTTCGACGCTGAAGTTCGAGTTCCCGGATGCAAGAATTGCAAAAAGACTGCCGATCGGAAAGGAGCGTGTGATCCTGGCGGCGGACCGACAGCGCCTTAAAAGCTTTTACGACACATGGTACAGGCCGGAGAATATGATTCTCGTACTGGTCGGCGATTTCGATCCGAAAACAGCCGCTTTACTGATTCAAAATAGATTTTCCGGGCTATCAGCCAGGGCGCCTGAATTACCACCGCCTGACATCGGAGAAATACACCATGTGGGCGAAAAACTATTTTTTCATTTCGAAAAGGAACTCGGTAAGACCACGGTCAGCATCGAAACGATGAAAAAAATTGACAAAAGGCATGATACTCTTTTTTTCAGGAGGAAATCTCTTCTTCGGGAAATTGGCGATCAGATTGTCCAAAACCGTTTAAATGCAATGCTCGGTAGGCCGAAAACCCCTTTTACATCTGCTTCCATCGGTTCAGGAACCTTCCTGCAGCAGATCGAGTATGCAGAAATTTCAGCTCAATGCAGCGCGCAAAAATGGACAAAATCGCTTCAACTCATCGAGCAAACTCTGCGGCAGGCATTGACCTACGATTTTACGGTTTCAGAGCTGGCAAGGGTAAAGATGGATTTTATGGCGGAGTTGGACGCAGCGGTAAAAAAAGCGACCACCCGAAACAGTCGCGCGCTGGCACGCAAAATCATCAACTTCATGAACAAAGACCGGGTTTTCCGATCACCTGAGCAGGAAAGGTCGCTTTTTGTCCCGATGGTAAAATCCCTGACATTAAAAGAGGTTCATAACGCTTTTAAAAAGAGATGGGATGCAGGCCACCAGCTCATTTTGGTTACCGGAACTGCAGATCTGAGTGATGACAATACAACACCTGAAACAGCAATTAGGACGGCCTTGAACGAAAGCAAAAACGTTAAAATCTTCAAACCGGCGGAAATAAAAAAGGTGAATTTTCCTTATCTTCCCGAACCCGAAGACACGGGAGAGGTTTTGAGCCAAAAAGAGATCGCAGATCTGGGCATAACAGAGATAACCTTTAAAAATGGAGTTCGTTTGAACCTGAAAAAAACAGATTTTGCAGCCAATGAGGTTCGGTTGAAAGCTGTTTTTGGACCCGGGAGATCTGCCGAACCTGAAAACCAACCGGGGCTCGCGCTGCTCAGTGAAGCGGTTGTCAATGAAAGCGGACTCGGTCGACTCGAAAAAGATGAAATTGAACGTGCGCTGGCCGGGAAAAATACCTCAATTTCGTTCAGCATCGGTGAAGACGGTTTTTTCTTCATTGGGAAGGCTGTATCAAAAGAGGTATTGCTGCTGTTTCAGCTCCTTTATGCCCATATCGTCGACCCGGGATTTCGCGAGGATGCCCATCGACTGGTTGTAGAACGATTCAGACAGCGATACCGGTCGCTTGCCAGGTCGATCGACGGTTCGATGAGACTTCAAGGAAACCGGTTTCTGGCCGGCGGAGATAGCCGCTTCGGGCTTCCTCCCTACGATCAGTTTAAGACACTGACGTTGGACCAGATCCGCTCCTGGATGGAGCCATACCTCGGCAACGCGCCGCTTGAGGTTTCGGTAGTGGGGGATTTTGAT
>CAZSON010000010.1:3940-24231 GCA_964608375.1 uncultured Desulfobacter sp.
ACCAGCATTAAAGATATGCGTCGGCGAAACGGGTATTGGTTGAATACGGTCCTTTCAGGGTCAAAAAATCATCCGATTCAGCTTAATTGGAGCCGCACCATTATGAAGGATTACTCATCGATAAAAGTGGATGAGCTGGACCGAATCGCAAATAAATATCTAAACAATAAAAAGGCGGCGACCATCATCGTCAAACCGATCGCCGGCAGCAACTGATGCGTTTCTCCTTTTATGCCGAAGCGATCGTTCTAGGGAAAATCGGATTTGTAAAGATTGCATTGTCTAACACTTCAAGACCTAATCATATAGCAGAACCAAAACCGTCTGACGATCATCGCGGTGAAGATTGATTTCACCCTTGACAAAAAATGGAGCTTCAATATATAAGGCGCACATTCCCTTATTCATCCCGATTGAACGAGACGGTCTTCAGCAAATGCTGAAAAGATCAATAAAAGCATAACGGAGTTTTCATGAGTAAATTGGATAATGAAGAAAGAGAGATTCCTCACAACAGGGCTGATAAAGATATGATTGTGCCATCCACTGAAACCGATAAAAAAAAGAGGCACGGTTCCGGTGGACCCATTCTCCTCTTTTTTATTGTCGGCCTGGCGGCAAGTCTTGTCGTGGGATGGATAATTTTCCCCAAATTGCTCTACTCAAAGAAAAGGCAGCCGATCAATTATAACCATGTTCTTCATTTGAAAGAGGTCGAGAATAGATGTGAAAGTTGTCATTTCTTTCGGGAAGACGGCAGCTTTTCAGGTGTTCCCAGACTTGCACAATGCGTGGATTGCCACGAGGATGTACAGGGAGAAACTCCCGATGAAGCCAAATTTGTGGAACAATACGTGGCAAAGGGCAAAGAGGTTCCATGGCTTGTCTATTCGAGGCAACCGGATCATGTGTTCTTCTCTCACGCAGCTCATGTGAAATTGGCCGGTATGGCCTGCGCAACCTGTCACGGCCCCCACTCTGAATCTGAAACCTTAAGGGTATATGAGAAAAATCGGATCACCGGTTACAGCCGTGATATCTGGGGAAAAAATATTGCAGGCTTCAAAAGAAATACTTGGGATCGAATGAAAATGGATGATTGTGCTGAATGTCATGCAAAAATGATCGGCACAGACGAAACAAGCGTTAAAAAACCATTTTACGGTCTGTTCACAAACCTTATCAAAACAGCTTTTCCCGGGACAGAAGGACCGGGCAGAAAAACCAGTGCCCAGACCCGGCAAGAAGCGTGTTTCGTATGTCATAAATAAGGTCGGGATCCCCGGTTTCAAGTGGATGACCATTGATTGCGCATGACCCGGTTTAAGAGGTAGAAATAATGAACATCAACCGCAGATCTTTTTTATCCTTTATAATTGGCGGAGCCGCAGGCACAGCACTATCACCGTTGCCTTGGAAGCTGCAGGATGACAGTGCCATATGGTCACAAAACTGGCCCTGGGTGCCTGTTCCGAAAGTTGGTGAAGTCAATTATACTGATTCTACCTGTACGCTCTGTCCCGGTCATTGTGGTATTACCGTTCGAACAATTGATGATCGGGCCGTGAAGATAGAGGGGGTGAAGGGACATCCTGTAAATGGCGGCGGGATATGCATCCTCGGGTTGTCCGGTCTTCAACTTCTTTACGGTCCCTCTCGTATCAAAACACCTCTGCGGCGGGAGGGAAATCGAGGCGAGGGGAAATGGAAAAAAATTTCCTGGGATACGGCCATTTCCGAAGTTGCTCATCGACTTGCCGAGCTGAGATCAAAGGGCCAATCACAAACTTTGGGATTTATCTCCGGTTCAGAACAGGGGACGATCACTGCACTCAGTAAGAGATTCATGACCGCTTACGGTTCCCGCAATTTTCTTCAATCCCCGTCTATGGATGACTCATATGCAATGGTATTAAACCTCATGCAGGGAGTGGATGCCCAGGTTGGTTTTGATTTTGAGCATACCGATTTTGTTTTAAGTTTTGGCAGCGGAATTATTGAAGGATGGGGGTCGCCGGTGCGAATGTTTCGGGCGAACAGCCGCTGGCGAACAGACGGAGGAAAGGTTGTACAGATTGAACCCCGTCTTTCAAATACCGCCGCAAAATCAGACAAATGGATCCCAATCAATCCAGGCACGGAAGTATACCTTGCTCTTGGACTTGCGCACGTGATTATCAAACAATCTCTTTATGACAGGAGCTTTATTGATAACCATTGTTCCGGATTTGATCGATGGAAAAAGAGGGTGCTCGATGACTATCACCCCGGTAAAGTTGCCAAAACGACCGGGATTGACAAATCCGCCATCATCTCCTTGGCAGGTGACTTTGCCCGAAGTTCAAGACCGCTGGCAATTTGCGGAAGGGGTCAGGGTAAAACACCGGGAAGCAGCGGCGAATTTATGGCGGTTCATGCATTAAATGCGCTTGTTGGCAGTATAAACAGAGAAGGAGGAGTATGGGCTGTCCCTCGACCCGGTTATATCGACTGGCCGGAACTGAAAATGGACCAAACAGCTGCAAAAGGTCTTCAGAATCACCGGGTAGATAGTGTGGAAGATAAAAAATATCCCCAATCAAGATCTCTTCTCAATCGATTCTTTAAAATGATTCGTTCAAAAGAAATATCTCCCATTCAGGCGCTTTTAGTCTCAGATGCAAACCCATGCTATACTCTCCCGGATTCAAAAGCGATAAAAGAGGCGTTTGATAAGATCCCGTTTGTAGCAAGTTTTTCCTCTTTCATGGATGAAACAGCTGCAAACGCCGACCTAATACTGCCAAATCATGTCTATCTTGAACGTTTTGAAGACGTACCAGGCGCCACCGGGCTCCAGAAGCCTATTGTCGGCCTGTCAAGACCGGTGGTTAAACCCCAGTTCAATACTAGACATATCGGGGATGTGATCATCGAATTGGCTAAACAACTGGGGAAAGGGACCGCAGATGCTTTTGTATGGACGAATTACGAAAACTGTCTGGAAAAAACAATGGGGAAGATGTGGGATCCGCTCATCGAGACCGGGTTCTGGATAGACCCGAATTTTAAGGCACCAAAATGGGATGAAACATTCGGTTCTCCATCGGGAAGATTTGTTTTTTTTAACACTATCACCCCAACCGATTATCAATACCGGCCGGTCAAACCTGAAGGTGACCCGGCATTGTTCCCACTGATCCTGATCCCATATGATTCCATGAGATTGGCAAACGGTTTTATCGGCGATCCTCCTTTTGTGATCAAAACAGTTGCGGATACGGTGCTGAAAAAGAAAGACAGCTTTGTTGAGATTAACCCAAAGACCGCACGAGCACACAGCTTATCTGAAGGGAGTTATGCGGTTTTAACAACCCCGAAGGGGAGCGCTCGGGTAAAGGTACATCTGTTTGACGGTGTCATGCCGGGAATAGTTGCCATACCCAGTGGGCTGGGTCATACAGCTTACGACAAATTTCTGTCGAAAAAAGGCGTTAATGTGAACGAACTGATCGGCTCGGTTGAAGACCCGGTTTCCGGTTTTAATGCTGTTTGGGGGATCGGCGCAAATCTTAAAAAAGCCTGATTCCATTTATCACTGAAGAGGGGTTGATATAAAAAGGTCCCTTTCTAATCGGAAATTGGCGATCCAAAGAGGTTCTAATGAGCAATGAAAAGAAATACGGTATGGTGATTGACCTTGATAAGTGTACCGGTTGCGGGTCCTGCATGGTCGCGTGCATGGCTGAAAATAATGTGCCGTTTAAGGAGGATGAATCAAATAAATTGGACAGCATCACATGGATGAGGGTATATAAGCTGACCAATGGAAAACCGTTTCCCGAAACCGACATCTGCTATCTCCCCAGACCATGTATGCATTGTGAAGCGGAGCATGGCCATTCACCCTGTGTCTCGGTCTGTCCGGTAACGGCGACTGACTATAGTCTGCAGACCGGAATTGTCAGCCAAATTTATTCAAGATGTATAGGATGCCGATACTGCATGGTCGCATGCCCTTATCATGCGCGATATTTTAACTGGTGGGATCCGGTCTGGCCGGCTGATATGGAAAAATATTTAAGCCCGGACGTGTCACCCCGAATGAGGGGTGTGGTGGAAAAGTGCAGTTTCTGCTTTCATAGATACCAGCGCGCGATGGATTTAGCCTATTTGGAAAAAAGGCGAGAGCTAAAAGAAAATGAATACCAAACCGCATGCACCCAGGCTTGCCCTGCAAAAGCCATCACTTTTGGCGATTTGAACAATGCCGAACATGCTGTTCACAAAATAGTACATCCAGATAGACAGCACGGGGGACGAACGAAGAATCCAAAGGCATTTCGACTGTTGGAACGGCTGGGCACAAATCCTAAAATTTACTATCTGTCAAGCCGGGAGTGGATCAGACGGGCCGGCGATAATTATCTGAAAAAGGAAAATTAAACGCTTTCCGGGAGGAGCACATAACGTATGGATAACGCACTCATACCCAAAGGGGTTAAACGCTGCCCGTTCCCACAATTTATCATACGATTAGGACCGGTTGTGGTTGTTCTCTTGCTGGGCGTTTTCGCCATGTTGCTGGTCTGGTTCAAAGGGCTCAATCAGACCAACATGAATGATGCCTATGGATTTGCCGCGTGGATATGGGCTGACCTCACAGTGATTGCCCTGGGCGGCGGCGCTTTTTTCACCGGTTTTTTAAGATATATCATCGGAAAAGACGAGTTGAAAAATATTATCAACTTTGCGGTTCTTATCGGAGTCATCTGTTACAGCTCGGCGCTTCTTGTACTGGGAATTGACATCGGCCAACCGCTGAGGGGGTGGTTTATCTTCTGGCATGCGAACGTTCACTCCATGCTCACCGAGGTCGCCTTCTGCCTGACCGTATACATGGGTGTGCTGATCATCGAATTTGTTCCGATTATTTTAGAGAACCGTCAAATTGACAGAGTGCCGTTTTTCCACAACCTTGGACATCGCATGCATGAAATCATGGCGATTTTTGCGGCAACCGGGGCATATCTTTCTTTCTTCCACCAGGGATCACTCGGGGGGGTAGCAGGTGTCCTTTTCGGTCGTCCTTTTGCTTTTCGTGAAGGTGCCTTTATCTGGCCCTGGACCTTTTTTCTCTTTACATGGTCCGCAGCGGCCGTTGGTCCCTGCTTTACCATTTTAATTACCCGGATCACAGAAAAGATCACCGAAAAAAAACTGCTCAGGGAAAACGCCATTCAACTGCTCTCAAAAATATCAGGATGGATGCTGGCCATCTATATTATTGCAAAGAGTATAGATACCTGGTATTGGGCAACCGTAACTGCTCCCTCAAAGGGATTTGCGCTGATCGATTTTTATTCCAACAATCCGCTTTACGGCATCTGGATTCTATTCCTTGAAATTGTAATTTTTGGGGTGGTTCCAGCCGCTATTTTGATTACTGAAAAGGGACGTCGCCATCCGATTCTCTCTATCACTGCGATGGCTTTGGCGGTATTAGGGGTTTGCCTGAATCGATGGGTTATGGTGTTGCAGGTAATGGCGGTGCCGGTGTTACCGTTTGAGGGATGGCCAATGTACTTTCCAAGCTGGCAGGAAATAGCAACAACGCTGATTCCGGTAACGTACGGTATTGTTCTCATATCGCTTGCACATCGCTATTTAACCTTATTCCCACAGGAACAGGAGTTGAACCCGATGGAAACGATCGATCCAGAAAAAAAGGCAAAATCATCCATTCGACCAGAGCGAAAACTGAGGTCTGCAGAAACCTGAAAACAGATCAGGAGAATTTAAAATGATTCCATCTATTTTTGAGTGGATTTGGGATATGCCCCATATCGTTTTTATGGGGGGGTTGTGGTTCGCACTTGTGATCATAGGGATGGGGCTGATCTACTGCATTATCAGAGCGGTTCTCGATACGACCGATGAAACGGCTGAACCGCACCCTAACAAGTAGAGCTTGTCTGAGGATGAAAAGCGCTGGCCCAACCGTATAGCATGGGAAGCGCTTTTTTATTGGCATCGGGTATGGATAAAATTGTTGTTGAAGGAGGTCGTCCTCTCAAAGGCGAAGTGAAAATTGCCGGTTCCAAAAATGCCGCGCTGCCGATACTTGTTTCATCACTGCTTGCCGCTGGAATGAATGTTTATACAAATGTTCCGGACTTAAAAGACATTCAAAGTATTAAGCTGCTCCTTTCAACCCTCGGCGCAGCTGTTGAAACCGATGGAGATGCGGTTCGGATAAACGCAGACGGTCTTTGCACCCACGAGGCACCCTATGATCTTGTCCGGAAGATGCGGGCATCCATTCTGGTGCTTGGCCCCCTTCTGGCTCGGCTTAAAAAGGCCAGGGTGTCATTGCCGGGAGGGTGTTCTATCGGGGCTCGTCCCATTAATTTGCATCTCAAGGGACTTTCGCGGATGGGCGCTTCCATTGAACTAAAGCACGGATACGTGGAAGCGAGCACAGATGGCCTAACAGGAAGTGAAATTTATTTGGACATTCCGACCGTTACCGGGACCGAAAACCTCATGATGGCAGCTACCTTGGCTGAAGGCGTCACAAAAATACGCAATGCAGCTAGCGAGCCTGAGGTTGTGGCCCTTGCAGATGCGTTGAATCGGATGGGAGCAAGAATTCAAGGTGCCGGGGGAGCAACAATTACCATAGAAGGCGTCTCTTCACTTCATCCGGTTTCTTTTCGGATCATACCCGATCGGATTGAAGCAGGCACCTTCATGGTTGCAGCGGCCTTAACCGGTGGGGATGTAAAAATATTGAATTGTGAACCGGATCACCTGGAAGCGGTCATTCATAAGTTGCGCCTTACCGGCCTTAAGATAAAAATAGAGGGCGACGGCTTAAGGGTTCAGGGGCAAAACAGCATTGCGAGCGTGGATGCGAAAACCTTGTCCTATCCGGGGTTTCCGACAGACATGCAGGCTCAATTCATGGTACTGATGTCAGTGGCCAACGGCCTGAGTATGATATCTGAAACGATATTTGAGAATCGATTTATCCATGTCAGTGAACTCAAACGTATGGGAGCCGATATTATTGTATCCGGTAATACCGCGATGGTAAAAGGAGTACGGAATCTGTCCGGTGCACCGGTTATGGCCACCGATCTGAGAGCAAGCGCTTCACTCATCCTGGCCGGTCTTGTCGCCCGTGGACAGACGACGATCAGCCGGATCTATCATCTTGATCGGGGATATGAGATGATGGAAAAAAAATTTGCCCGGTTGGGTGCCGCCATCAAAAGGGTGGACGTCTAGACCGCCCTTTTATATAACACCCTGAGCAAGGGCTTTATCTAGATTGTAAGGCTAACCCAAAAACCCTGAAACATCGTCAACGATGAGATGGCAATGCGGTCTTTACCGGCGACCTGGAAATCGCTTTCACCGGTCCACCCATATTCCCGCCCCCTGATTCCGCTCCTGCTATGCCTTATAGCCGGTATTTCTTTCGGTTTTTGGTTTTCAGGTTACCGAATTTTGACCTATATTGTTGTTGCTGCTTGTCTGGGTTTGGCCATCGGCCGGATCAGAAAGCGTCACAACGCCTTCTTTTTCCCTCTTATTTTCTTTCTTTTTTTGGGATATCTTTCCATACAGCCCTGGGCTGCACCCCGGTTCCCTGCGCAGCATATCACGCATTTTTTAGGTAATCATCCATGGAAAATTGTGGGGATTGTAGATACGACGCCCGTCAGAACCGGTAATCGAATCAAATTTATAGTCAAAATCGAAAGCCTTGAAGAAGATAATATCAAAAAAAGCAGACCGTTTTCTGTTTTGGGAAAGATTCGGGTTACCATGCGCAAAAAACATGTCAATATCGATGCGGGTGATCGAATCTCGCTGACCGGAAGGATCCAGAGGATCAGAAATTTTTCCAACCCCGGAGGATTTAACTACAGAAGATATATGGCGCAGAAAGGGATTTGGGGGACAGCATATATTTCGAAAAATCGGACGGTAAAGGTAGAAAATCAAACTGATAAAGGAATCGATCGGATGGTGAAGAGTGTTCGCCGTCATATCTCATCCCTTATTGAACAGTCATATGTTGTAAGGAGAAAAGAAGGAACAAAAGGGATATTAAAAGCGCTGATTCTCGGCGATCGAAATGATATTTCCCATAATTTAAGGACAGCATTTCATCGGGCGGGTGTAGGGCACATTCTAGCGATTTCCGGGCTTCATATCGGAATCGTGGCCTCCACCGCATTCTTTCTTTTTTCTTGGATCCTTTCCCATGTTAAACCGCTGCTCTGGAATGGGTGGACAAAAAAGGGAGCTGCAGCTTTATCATTTTTTCCTGTACTTGCATATGGATTCCTCTCGGGAATGTCCCCTTCCACCCAGAGAGCTGTGATCATGGTTTCAGTTTTTCTCTTAGCGTTTCTGCTCGAAAAAGAACTGGATCTGATGAATACGCTTGCATTGGCCGCGATGCTGATCCTCATCCTTTACCCACCAGCTCTGTTTTCAATTTCTTTTCAGCTCTCTTTTGCAGCCGTGCTCTCAATTGTATATGGCCTATCTCAAACAAAAAATTTCCGCTTGCAAAAGAAAAATGCCAGTTTAACCAGGGGACTTTCGCTTCGAAATAAATTGCTCACCTTTATGTTGGTTTCATTTTTTGCCATCATCGGCACCTTCCCCCTGATGATGTTATACTTCAATCAGGTTTCGACCGTCGGGTTTTTGCTCAATCTATTGATCATTCCGATCATTGGATTTTTAGTTATTCCGCTTGGATTGTTTTCGGCTGTTTTGAGCTTCTTGAGCGTCACAGCGGCCTCAATTTTATTAAACATGAGCGCGGCTATTCTGTCTGTTGCATTAGATATTATAACCTTTTTTTCAAAATTGCCTTTTTCGGCTGTCAAAACCGTAACTCCCTCTTTTTTTGAGATAACCTGTTTTTATCTCATTTTCTGGGCGATTTTAAACATAAAAGATCAAAAGGCGGCTTCATCGGCTAAATGGCGGGAAAAATTACTGTCAAAGAAATGGCTGGCGCAAGCAGCAGTGGTGCTTGTTATCGTTGCAGGCGGCGTGGATATCTTTTACTGGTTAAACCAGCGGTTTTGGCATCGTGATTTCAGGGTGACCATCATCGATGTCGGTCAAGGAAGCGCGGCCCTCCTTGAGTTGCCGGGTGGGTATAACCTCCTGGTCGATGGCGGTGGTTTTGCAGATCCGATGGCTTTTGATGTCGGTGCAAATATTATTGCGCCATTTTTATGGCGCAAAAAGATCAAAACGGTGGATACTCTGGTTCTTTCTCATCCGAACAGTGATCATATGAACGGTCTTTTGTATATCGCTAGGTATTTTAATGTAAAAAATGTATGGAGCAACGGAGAATTTTCACCGGCTTTGAATTACCACAGGTTCAGACAAATTATTGAAGAAAAAGAGATTCAGATCCCTCGGCTTAAAGCGTTATGGAAAGCGCAATATATCAATGGAGTTCAATTCAAAGTCCTTTATCCGCCAAGCGACTTCATCAATAGAAAAAAAAAAGAGAAATGGCGGAATTATAACAACAACTCACTGGTTTTAAAGGTCCGTTTTGGGTCGCAGACATTTTTGTTTCCAGGCGATATCATGGCCCGGGCAGAGAGAGAACTTGTTGAAATTTCAAAAGATAATTTACAAAGCAGCGTTCTGATTGCACCTCACCACGGGAGTCTGACCTCGAGTACCGACCGTTTTCTAGACAAGGTGCAGCCGAAGATTGTCATTATTTCTTCAGGATGGCAAAACAGGGCATATTTTCCACACCCGCATACCTTGAAACGGTATAAAAAGCGGGGATACCGGATATTTCGAACCAGCGCTGTTGGGGCGTTGGAAATCTCCACTGATGGGCGGGCACTAAATATCAACCCCACGCTGGCAGCACAGTGAGTAAAATATACAAAAACAGGTGGGTGTTATCAGGATACGCCTTTTTGATCCCAAATTCACTTTTCCAATAATTTTAAGGCGACCGAGATCGGGATTGGTCTTGAAAAATGATATCCTTGAGCGTAGTCGCATTTCAGATCGCAGACTTGACTCAATTGTTCCCGGGTCTCCACACCTTCTGCAACAATTTCGATTCCCAGGTTATGGGCAAGCCCGGCAACTGCTCGAACAATCTCCATGCTCCCTGCGTTCTCCAACATGGTGATGACAAACGAGCGGTCTATTTTTAAGGTCTGTATTGGAAATCGATGCAGATAACTCAAACTTGAATAACCGGTTCCGAAATCGTCGATAACTAGCTTTATCCCCATCTCTTTTATCTTATTCAATGTAATGGTGGCAAGATCCGGGTTTTCCATAAGGAGTGTTTCGGTGATTTCCAAATGTATATATTTAGGATCGATACCGGTTTTCTGAAGTACACTTGGAATTTTTTCGATGAATTCCGGTTCAAATAGCTGCCGTGTGGATGCGTTAACGCTCACAGCAATAGTAGGCATTTGCCGATCTTTTGGCAAATGTCTCGCGTGAAACGCATTCAAGGCATTGCATGCCTCCTGGAAAACCCAAATCCCGATAGGAGTAATCAGGCCGGTCTCTTCTGCGAATCCCACAAACTGGTTCGGCGGGATAAGCCCACGCATCGGATGATTCCATCTGATCAATGCTTCAAAACTGGAGATGCTTCCATCCTTAAGATCAATAATCGGTTGGTAGTGAAGCTCAAACTCTTTGTGGGTCAACGCATGCTCCAGTTCCTTTTTAAAACGGAGATCAGTGATCACACGTTCTTGGTCTTTTTTGTAGATTTGATTTTCAATCCCCGAAGCGGTCTCTGCTGTAAAACACTCCTGGTCGATTGCTTGGCCGAGAAACTTGCGCTGAGTTGTTCGAAATCTGTCTAAAATAACATTGAGAAACAGTTTTAGCATCGGGTCGGCTTGATCGAATTTGTTTTTCAAATAATCCAGGGAGATAACGACGACTTTGGTCTCTTCCAGGGCGGTAGCGGTGGCGGAACGAACACTGTTATCGATCAGGGCCATCTCACCGAGAAGGTCACCTTCGCTTAAGGTGGCCAGCACAATTTTCTTGCCTTTTCTATGTGATGATATTTCAACGCTTCCCTTTTCGATCAAATACGCACAATTGCCGGGTTCGCCGTCGCGAAATATTTTGGAGCCGCGGAAAAAGACTTCACGATCTATCGATTCTGGCATTAAATTCCTTCACACCTATTTTATCACCATGTTAATAGCGATCGGTTTAGCGGGTGAATTGTGCATTTGTCAGCAGACCATAACGGTGTTGGATTTCTGGGTTATCGGATCTGCTTGCTTTTGATCCCTATTTTTGTTATAAGTGCCGAGCATCTAAGTGTGGAATACCGAAAAGGCATAGTTCAAACGTCCGGCATTTGCCTCTGATACTAAAGTTTATAAATTAAAAGCGCTTTTATGTCAAGGGAAAGGTAGTGCCTCCATTTCACCGGTGTCCGGTGTTACGGAAAAGACGCTTTAAAAAGAAAGGCTCTGCGATCAAATGACAAACGGTTTTGGGAAAAGTAATCTATGATGAAAGGTGTCGGACAGAACTTACAGCCGATCTGGCTGGACAAAAATTTGCAGGTGGTAAAAGTCATCGACCAAAGACGTCTTCCTCATGAATTTGTGATCGTGGACCTTAAAACGGTCGATGATATCATCATGGCCATAAAGGAGATGCTTGTTCGCGGGGCGCCGCTCATCGGAGTGGCCGGCGCATTTGGTGTATATCTGGCTGTTTTAAAGCTGAAAGAAGGTAAAATTTCAGAGAACGATCTTATAGCCGCATGTGATCAAATTAAATCAACTCGGCCGACAGCTGTTAACCTTGCTTGGGGAGTTGATCAGGTATTCGCTGAATTGTCAAAGGAGAAGAACATCACAACAATGCCGGAGAGAGCACGACAGGCAGCCGAAAAGATTGCCGAAGCTGAGGCCAAAAATTGCCGGAAAATCGGTGAGCACGGCCTAAGTCTAATAAAAAAAATCAGCGAGCAAAAAAACCGAAAAACAGTCAATATACTCACCCATTGCAATGCCGGTTGGCTTGCATGCGGCAGGTATGGTACAGCTACCGCTCCCATGTATGCGGCCGTGGATAACGGAATTGATATCCATGTTTGGGTGGATGAAACGAGACCACTCAACCAGGGAGCAAGGCTAACCGCCTGGGAACTGGGGAAAGGCGGCGTTAAGCACACGGTCATAACAGATAACGCCGGAGGACACCTCATGCAACACGGCATGGTTGATATGGTCATTGTGGGGTCGGACAGGACCACCTGTACCGGGGATGCTGCAAACAAAATCGGCACCTATCTCAAGGCCCTGGCGGCAAGGGACAACAAGATACCCTTTTATGTCGCCCTTCCGTCTTCTACCTTTGATTGGGATCTGAGGGATGGAGTGCTTGAGATTCCGATAGAAAATAGAGATGCTGATGAAATCCGGTATGTTCAGGGAGAAGATGAGGGGATCATAAGAAAGGTGCTGATTCCACCCGCAGACAGCCCGGTTGCAAACTTTGCTTTTGATGTAACGCCTGCCAGATTTATTACCGGCTTTATTACTGAAAGGGGAATTTGTGGAGCGACCGAACACGGTATTAAAAAACTTTTCCCTGAAAAGTAAACCGATTGCACTGACAACCTGACAAAAAAATATGGATTTGATCCCGGTTTGATGCTTGCGTCACAAACCGGCCCTAGTGTGAATGTGAAACCCGATACCCCGCATATTCTTTTAGTCAATCCATGGATACATGACTTTGCGGCCTACGATTTTTGGGCCAAGCCTGTCGGTCTTTTAACACTTGCCTCAATACTCGATGGTCATGGTTTTACCGTATCTTATATCGACTGCCTCGATAGATTCCACCCCAAAGGGCATCAAGCCGACCCCCATGCCAGATTTGGCCGTGGGCCGTATTTAAAAACTCAAATTCCAAAGCCCGAGGGACTGGAGGATGTGACGCGAAACTTTTGCAGATACGGGATCGAGCCTAAATGGTTTCGGGAAGAACTTCTTGCGCTATCAAGGGTCGATCTTGTTTTTGTCACTTCGTTTATGACTTACTGGTCGCCGGGTGTACGGGAGACGATCGGATCGATAAAGGAGGTCATGCCAAACACGCCGGTTGTTCTGGGTGGAATCTATGCATCTTTATGCTTTGATCACGCCGTGCGCTTTTCCGGGGCAGATAAAGTGGTCGGCGGTCCGGGTGAAAAGTGTATATTACAGATAGCTGAACAATATACCGGTTTTTCACCGAGCCCGGAAGCTGATTCTGGAGGGTTTACCCCTGACGATATCAATACATATCCTTATCCTGCTTTTCATCTTCAAAGAAAAATTACCTACATCCCCCTTATCACTTCAAAGGGGTGCCCATTTTCCTGTGCGTACTGTGCCTCTCATCTATTAAATCCGAACCGAGACCTTCGAACGTCTGATCTGGTCGTCGAAGAGATAAAATATTGGCATAAAAAATACGGTGTCATCGATTTTGTTTTTTATGATGACGCGCTTTTGGTTGATGCAGAAAGATCGGCTGTTCCTCTGCTCGAAGGAATTATCAAATGCGGGTTAAAGCTTCGCTTTCACACACCAAATGCACTCCATATTCGTGAGATTTCCAAAAAAACCGCCAATCTGATGGCAAAAGCCGGGTTTAAAACGCTCCGTCTCGGGCTCGAGACCGCAGAATTTGAAAGAAGAACCGGCTTCGACAAAAAAGTGACGGCAGCTGAGTTCAAGGAGGCTGTGTCCTGCCTGATTGAAGCCGGTTTCCAAAAGTATCAAATCGGTGTATATCTGTTGGTAGGACTTCCTGGTCAAAGCATCGAATCTATCGAGGAATCGATTAAAATTGTTCATAAAAGCGGAATGTTACCTGTCCTTGCCACATATTCACCGATCCCTAAAACCAAACTTTGGCAAAGGGCTGTTTTAGCCTCCCGTTATGACCTTGAATCTGATCCGGTATTCACGAACAACGCCATATTTCCTTGCCAGAAATCAGACTTTTCATGGAAAATAATTACCCATCTAAAACAGATGGTGAATCGAAACAACGGTCCGGATGCAGTGAGCATACCGACGGGGTTTTGCTGATATTTTACATCTAGGACAGTGAGCAAAAGAAATGACATCGAGACAACATGGAAACGATTTTCGATGGCCAAGATCTGTCGTTTATCGGAAAGGAGAAAAAAGTGCTATATTTTAAATCGGTTGATCTGGCAAAAACCAAAGTAGAGACATTGGTAGTCCCGGTTTGTGAGAACAGGGATATCCATGACATCGAAACGATATCGTTGGCCGTAAAGTCCGCTAAAAAAATTAAAGAATTCAAAGGTGAAAAAGGGGATGAATTGACGCTTTACAGTCCCCTTAAAGTAAAAGCGTCGAGGGTGATTTTCCTCGGAATCGGAAAATATGAAAAAATCGATCCTGAAGCGCTTCGTCTGTTCTCGGGAAAGGCGGTAAAAAAAGGTATCAAAATGGGCCTTTCAGAGATCCTAATTGTCGTCCCTTCGGAAAGAAAAACGAAAAAAGAGATGCCGATGCTACTTGAGGCTTTGATGGAAGGCGCGTTTCTCGGGAACCACCTGTTTGATAAATATAAGAAAGAAAAGAAACAAAAGCCACTGAAAAAAATTGATATTCTGGTAAAGCCGGATGCCGCTAAAGCGTTTCGCCGATTGCTGCTGAGGACGATGACTGTTTGTGAAGGGACCATCCTTGCCCGGGAGTGGGTTTCAATGCCATCAAATGACAAAAGACCTGAACAATTCATCCGGTCGATCACCACGCGAGCCAAAAAGGAGAACCTTAAGGTCAGTTTGCTGGATGAAAAAAGACTGAAGCAGCAAAAATTCGGTGCTCTTCTGGCCGTGGGCGCCGGGAGTCAAAGCCGGTCGGGGATGGTTGTGATCGAGTATGCCCCCAAAGGCGCAAAAAAAACGGTCGCGCTTATCGGAAAGGGTGTGACTTTTGATTCCGGTGGCATCAGTCTCAAACCTGCTGCATCAATGGATGATATGAAAAGTGACATGTCCGGCGCGGCAGCAGTGGCGGCAACGCTTATTTCATTGGCAAAGTTAAAACCGAAGATGAAAGTCATCGGCGCTATTCCGGTGGTTGAGAACATGCCGTCAGGGACCGCAACACGGCCCGGAGATATCGTTAGGAGTTTTGACGGCAAAACCGTCGAAATCGGCAACACTGATGCGGAAGGAAGATTGATACTGATCGATGCCATATCCTATACCATAAAAAAATATCAGCCCGACACCCTTATTGATGTGGCTACGCTGACCGGCGCATGCGTTGTCGCATTGGGCGAGAAAATCGCCGGCGTATTCTCTACGGATGATAAGCTGGCAAAAGATATTGTTCGATCCGGAGAAAAGACCCATGAGCGTTGCTGGCAAATGCCCCTACCGGACGATTATAAAGAGCTGCTCAAAAGTGATTTTGCCGATATTCGGAATATCAGCAGCACGAGATGGGGCGGGGCGATCACCGCCGCCCTGTTTTTATCCGAATTTGCTGGGGATGCCCGGTGGGCTCATATTGATATTGCAGGACCTGCCTTTATTAAAAAGGAAACCGAGTATTGCGGTGCCGGCGGGACAGGTTTTGGTGTAAGGCTTTTTTGTGATCTTTTAGATAAATTGTAGTGGGAAAATGGTGAAAATGCAACTTCCAAAAGCGGTTTGCACACATGGGTAAGGAAATAGAACGAAAATTTCTTGTCAAAAACGATTCCTGGCGATCTTTGGCGCCGGGTAAAAGATACCGGCAGGGATACCTCAGCCGCAGCAAAAAAAAGGTGGTGAGGGTGCGTACGGTCGATAAAAAAGGATTTTTAACGGTTAAGGGGATGACCAAAGGGGCATCGCGGACTGAATACGAATATGAAATTCCTTTTATAGAGGCCGAATCGATGCTGGAAACACTTTGTGAAAAGCCGGTTATTGAAAAGAAAAGATATGAAATTGAATTTCACGGACTGGTTTGGGAAGTAGACGAGTTTTTAGGAGAAAACCACGGGCTCGTCATCGCAGAAGTAGAACTGGAAACTGAAGATCAGCATTATGAAAAACCGGGGTGGGTCGATGAAGAGGTGACCGGTGATCCCAGGTATTTCAACTCAAACCTGGTTAAACATCCCTATTGCAAAGATAGTGAATAACTCCCCCCAGTGCTGATGCGCTGGTTTGGGTTTTTGAGAAAAAAAGATAATATCATTCCGATCAGCGATATGCCGCCGGCAGTCAGAAAGGGTATTGCAAACGAATGACTCATATCTGCCAAAAAGCCTCCCAACGCCGGACCAACAGCCTGGCCGACGCCAAAAAACAAGGTGATGAATCCCAGTCCGGCTGGCGCCAGCCGTGGTCCCACAAAATCACCTGCGGCGGCAGCCATAATTGTCGGAATGCTCCAGGCTGTTAATCCGAATATAACGGCTGACAGATAAATACCGAATTTAATCTTGATCAAGGCATAGATGATGTATGAGAGCCCGAGGAAAAGGTAAGCCAAAGCCGCTCCTTTGCTTCTTCCGAGCTGGTCGGATATGCCGCCCCAGATCACGCCGCAAAAAATGCTCAACCCGCCCACCAGAGCCCACAACCCACCGGCTGCTTCCGGGGTAAAACCGATGTCTTTGACCAGGTAAGCGGCAAAAAACACCATGTAAATAATATAGGAGAGACCGTAGAAGAAATAGATAAGGCCCAGGTACCATATCGAGCTCATTTTTATCACCCCAACCCACTGAAGGGATGGCGCCTCTTTGGTATCTGAAAAGGCAGTAGGTTCGATTTTCATCTCTTCTGCGCCCACCGGTTGTAAGCCTTTTTCCTCCGGACGACTGCGCACAAATGCATAAACAATACCAGAGATGAAAAGCACGGCAACTCCCAGGATATACCAGGAAAAACGCCAGCCGTTTTGATCGAAGGCGGTGAGTATCGGTGGAACCACCAAACCGGATATCAACGTACCTATTCCGATGCCCGATGAGATAATACCGGTGGCGAAACCGCGTCTTTTCATAGTAAACCAGGCTGAACCCAAAGCCATGGCCGGAACAAAACAAGCCCCATTGCCAAAACCGGTCAACAGACGCATGAAAAATGCAAAGCCAAATGATTTCGATAACCCGGTTAAAAACATGGTGATACCCATGAGTACCAGGGCGAGGGCGATGACAATGCGTGTTCCGAACCTGGCGGCCAGAATGCCCCCGATGATCGTCATGGTCAAATAACCGATAAAATTTCCTGTGCCCAAAAGACCCAATTGGGTGTAGTTAAGTTGGAGCCCGTCTTTCATGGCTGGAAGAATGATGGTGTAAGACATTCGGCCGAATCCATGGGCGGCGATCGCTGTCAAAAGCCCGGCAAAAATGACAATCCAGCCGTAGTGAAGTTTCTTTCGCTTCATACTTTCATCCTTTCGCAACTAAAAGAAGAGCGTTCGCATCCATAATGTGCATCCGGCTTGGGGTGTATCGGATATAACAATAATAAAATAAATCATATTTTACAGCGGTTTTTCAACGTAAATAAGAAGATTTTCAAATTTATCCGGAAACATTGCTTTATAACCGTTGCAAATCCAGAAAAACGTTTAGCAAATCGACCGGATTGTTTTGTTTGGATTCTTATGGTAATCAGGTGATATGTGATTTGCTAATCCGTTTTAAACAGGGTGCAAATATGGTTATCGGCATTCCCCTCGGAAATGGTCGGCGCGGTCTTTTCGACAATTAGGATAACAATTTTGACTTAGGTCAAGGCAATCGGTCCGGGGCTTTGGTTAATACCCCAAACACAAATTAAAAAAATTTTTGCAACCACAGGTTTTCGAAAACTGACCATTTTCGGACAGACACTAATTTAAACATCAAAAGGAGGTTCAGTATGTCTTTGACCAAGCTTAAATGGGCCGCCATCCTCTGTTTTATTGTGGGCATGGCCATTCTCCTTGGCGGAGGGATCGCCATGAAAAAGGATCTTCCGCCTTATCCGGGAAAAGTGGTCGGCCCCGAAGGCAATGTTCTTTTTGAAAAATCGAACATTATTGCCGGCCAGAATGTATATCAGCGCTATGGCCTTATGGATCAGGGTGCCGTCTGGGGTCACGGATCCCAGAGAGGACCGGAATTCTCAGCCTCTACCCTGCACATTATGGCCGAGGCGATAGGTGATTATTTTGCCCAAAAAGATTACGGCAAATCCTATAATGATCTCGATGACCTTCAAAAAGGAATTATTGATGTTAAAATTAAGCACGAGACAAAACCCAATCGTTATGACGCGTCCAAAGACGTCCTCACGTTAACGATTGCCCAGGTCGAAGGTCTAAAAAGCGTTAAACAACACTGGGAAAGCGTCTTTAAAGAGGGTGAGCAGCGCTACGGTTTTTTTCCGAACACCATCCGCACCGAAAAACAGCGACTTGAAATTTCGCGGTTTTTTTTCTGGACCGCCTGGGTCGCCTCAACCCTTCGCCCGGGAACAGACTATTCTTACACCAACAACTGGCCTCCGGACAAAAAAGTGGGCAATGTCGCCAGCACGGAAACTTACTTTTATTCCATTGCGGGTGTCCTGGCGTTGCTTCTGGTCCTGGGTCTGTTTGTCTACTGGATACATCGTCATGGCATTATGTACGGAGAAGCCAAAGGGGTTGCCCTGTCTGAAAAGCTGATCGATATGCCGCTGACATCCAGTCAGCTTCACGCTGCCAAGTTTTTTGTGGTGGTCATTCTGTTGTTTTTGCTACAGACGACCTTTGGGGGATTGTTGGCCCATTACACGATTCATCCGGGCAGTTTCTTCTTTCCGTTTGTGGCCAAACTCATACCTTACAACTGGGCTAAAACATGGCATCTGCAACTGATGGTTTTCTGGATCGCCACCACCTGGCTTGCATCTGCCATCTATCTCGCACCGATCATCGGGGGGAAAGAACCGGCCAAACAGGGCTTGCTTGTGCAGTTGCTTTTTGGCGCGGTCCTGCTAGTCGCTGTGGGAAGCCTTGCCGGCGAAGTTCTGGGCATCAAGGGACTTCTGGGGAACTTGTGGTTCTGGCTTGGCCATCAGGGATGGGAGTTTCTTGAATTAGGACGTCTGTGGCAGATCCTGCTGTTTGGCGGCCTGATTTTCTGGCTTTTGATCGTGTACCGGGCTGTCGGCGGTCATCTCAAAAGGCACAAGGATGAGTTCAGCGCTTTGATATGGTTTTATGTGTTCAGCGCCGTGCTGGTGGTGGCGTTTTTCGGCTTCGGGCTTTTTTACGGCAGGGGATCCCACCTTACCATGGCGGACTACTGGCGCTGGTTTGTGGTTCACCTGTGGGTGGAAAGCATCTTTGAGTTCTTCGGCATTGCAGTCATAGCACTGTTGATGGTGGCCATGGGACTGGCCACGGCCAAAGCCGCCTTGCGGGTGGCCTATTTTACCGCAGCCATAACCTTTATCAGCGGTATTGTGGGAACTGCGCATCATTATTACTGGTATGGAGGCGCTGCTTTCTGGGTTGGATGGGGGGCCATATTCTCTTCCATGGAACCCGTGCCGCTAATGACGCTGGTGGTTCGTGGTTTAATGGAGTACAAAGATATCCGTAAAGAGGGACGGGAGTTCAGCTACAAATGGCCGATGTATTTTCTGGTTGCTTCGTCTTTTTGGAATTTTCTGGGCGCCGGAATCTTTGGTTTTCTAATCAATCTTCCCATCATCAACTTCTATGAACACGGGACCTATCTTACCATGCACCACGGCCATACGGCCATGTTTGGGACCTACGGCATGCTTTCTATTTCCCTGCTGCTGTTCTCCTGGCGCGGTCTGGTCGACAAGGCCCACTGGAAAGATGGGATTCTGAAATTGTCGTTTTGGGGGCTCAACGGCGGGCTGTTTCTCATGGCGTTTGTCACCCTGCTGCCGATCGGGGCTATGCAGGCATGGACCTCTTTTAAAAATGGTCTCTGGGTGGCGAGAAGCGCGGATTTTTTTGAGCGAGGTGCCGTTGTTTTCCTTGGAACCTTTCGCGCTATCCCTGACACCATCATCATCGTTTTAGGAGTTCTGCCGCTGGCTTACTTTCTGATTACAACCTATCCTCACTTGAAGGCAACGGAAATAAAGGACGGTGAGTCGGTATGGGAAAGACTCGGAATTGAATTGTAATACCCGAAAAAAAATTACACTCCCGCTTAGAATTTGGGCGGGAGTGTGATTTTAA
>CAZSON010000010.1:24331-26452 GCA_964608375.1 uncultured Desulfobacter sp.
GATCCAGTGAGAATATTACTCGTTGAAGACGACCAAAAAATTGCTGCTTTTATTGTTAAGGGCCTTAAAGCGGAAGGGTTTGCCGTGGATCATGCTGTCGATGGTGAAGAAGGACTGCATCTGGCAATAACCGAGCCCTATGACACGGCGGTTATTGATATTATGCTTCCTAAACTGGATGGTTTGGCACTCATTGTGAAAATGCGTCGGGAAAAAATCAAAACACCGGTGATCGTTTTAAGTGCCAAAGGATCAGTTGACGATCGTGTTAAAGGCTTGCAGATTGGCGGAGATGATTACCTGACCAAACCGTTCGCTTTTTCCGAGTTGCTTGCTCGGGTTCAAGCGCTGATCAGAAGAAGCAGCAATCAATCAGAGCCCACCCGGTTGGTAGTAGGCGATGTCTCCATGAACCTGATTACGAGAGAAGTTATGCGCTCCGGGGAAAGAATCGATTTACAGCCGCTGGAATTTTCACTGCTGGAATATTTGATGCGCAATGCAGGGCGTGTGGTTTCCAAAACAATGATCATGGAACATGTTTGGGACTATTATTTCGACCCCCAGACCAACGTGGTGGAATCCAGGATTTACAAATTGCGGGAAAAAATGGACAAAGATTTTCCTGTCAAAATGATTCATACCGTACGTGGAGTGGGATATGTTTTCAAGGAAGATTCTTGATATCCAGCACAGGCTTGCTTTTCGCCTGACGCTCTGGTATGCGGGAATATTTCTGATTTCCTCTGGCGTTGCATTTCTCTTTTTCTACCTGTTAATTACTTCTGTTATTCGAGGGCGGACTGATCAGGATCTTTTAGGTGAGGTTAGAACTTTTTCGTCGATTCTGGCAGGTGAAGGTATCACGTCAGTTAAACGTCAGGCCATCCTCAACGCACAGGCTGCGGGAGAGAAAAAGATTTTCTTTCGTCTTCTCTATCTAAACGGACAAGTATTTTCTTCCTCCAATATGTCCTACTGGCGCAATATTGGAATTGGGCGAGATGCGATTACTCGCCTGCTCGATGAAGGATTGCCGGTGTTTGACACGATACGCATATCGGATCGCAAACACCAGGTACGGGTGCTTTATGCCAAAATCGGACCCGGCATTATCATTCAGCTGGGCCAATCCATGGAAAATCATTCGCGTATCATTGAGGCCTTTCGCAAAATCTTTGTGATAACCATGACGGCTTTATTTATTTTTGCGGCCATCGTTGGCTGGTTTATGGCCAGACGGGCGCTTGCCGGTGTTGAAACCGTTACGGATACGGCAAAGCGGATTTCAGAGGGTAGTCTTAAAGAACGGGTTCCGGTGAAAAAACGTGGGGATGAAATCGATCAACTGGCGATTACCTTCAATCAAATGCTGGATCGCATTCAGACCCTGGTGGTCGGAATTAAAGAAATGAGTGATAATATTGCGCACGACCTTAAAAGTCCCATCACCCGCATTCGAGGAATGTCCGAAATTACCCTAACTACCGGAGCGTCTTTAAAGGACCATGAAATCACAGAGGCCAGCACGATTGAAGAATGCGATCGCCTTTTGGACATGATCAATACCATGCTTTTAATTTCTAAAACAGAAGCCGGCGTCAATCACCTTGATAGAACGGAAATAGATGTCACCGCAATTGTCCGTGATGCCTGCGAACTGCTTCAATCTCTTGCGGACGACAAAGGCCTTGAGCTGGTTTGCAATGCAACAGACACTTTTCCCTTCAATGGTGATATGCGTCTGATTCAGCGGATGATTGCCAACTTGCTGGACAATGCCATCAAATACACGCCTTCCGAGGGCCGAGTTGAGGTTAAGGTTTGTTTAAGCAACGATCGAGGTGTCGATATATCTGTTAAAGATACCGGCATCGGTATTTCGCCCCAAGATCTTCCCCATCTATTCGAGCGTTTCTATCGTGGTGACCCTAGCCGTTCCCAGGGCGGCACCGGTCTGGGGCTCAGTTTTGCCCAGACCGTTGCTATAGCCCATGGCGGCCATATTACTGTTGTCAGTGCACCCGGAAAAGGAAGCACATTTACTGTAAGTTTTCCCAAATCACCATCTGCCTAATACCGGCCGCCCGAATCTAACCTTTTGATCATTTTCAGATCATC
>CAZSON010000010.1:26552-28492 GCA_964608375.1 uncultured Desulfobacter sp.
AAAATCAATGGCCGGAGACGTTAAGCTCGGCTCTAACGACATCAGTTTAAGATTAGGAGGTGTAATGATGAAAATGAAACATTTTAAGAAGCTTACATTGAGTATTGCTGTTTTAGTTCTAACGGGATTGGTTTGGGGATATGGCCTGGAAAGAGAAACCATTGCCAAGCCAGCACCAACGGTTGAATCCAAAGCGCCAATGGTGCCGCTGAATTTTAGGAAACTCGCCGAAGAGGCCAGGCCGAGTGTGGTTAATATTCGCACGGTAAAGACCATCAAGGGCGGCAGCCCTGTATTTCGACATTTTTTTCAAAGCCCATTCGGTGGTAAAGATCCGTTTCCTGAATTTTTCGGACCTCACCCCAAACGAAAACCTTCAATGAACTTCAAACAACGCAGTTTAGGTTCCGGATTTATTGTTGATACTGATGGATATATCGTTACCAATAATCATGTGATCGAAAATGCAGATGAAATCAAAGTCCGGCTGGCCGACGAGAGAGAGTTTGATGCGAAGCTGGTGGGCCGCGATCCGAAAACCGACGTGGCGCTCATTAAAATTGATGGGGCCAGGAATCTGGTTTCGCTAAAAATGGGCGACTCCAAAAAACTTGAAGTCGGCAGCTGGGTGGTCGCTATCGGAAGTCCTTTCGGATTGGAGCAGACCGTCACCGCCGGTATAGTCTCTGCCAAGGGACGGGTCATCGGGGCCGGACCCTATGACGATTTTATTCAAACAGATGCATCAATTAACCCTGGAAACAGCGGTGGGCCGCTTCTGAATCTAAACGGGGAGGCAGTCGGAATTAATACTGCTATCATCGCTCAGGGACAGGGCATTGGGTTTGCAATCCCGATTAACATGGCGCAGGGAATTGTGGCCCAACTCAAGGATAAAGGCTCCGTCACCCGAGGCTGGCTTGGAATCGGAATTCAGGACCTAACACCCGAGCTGGCGGAATACTACGGTATTGAGAACAAAAAGGGTGTTTTGGTCACTCAGGTATTTAAGGGAGATCCTGCAGAAAAAGCCGGAATCGAGCCCAGGGATGTCATCATTGCCGTAGCCGGGAACTCTGTAAAGAATAGTCGGGACCTTTCAGCGAATATCGCCGGCATAGCAGTTGGGAACAATGTAGCCATCACTTTCCTGCGAGAAGGCAAAGAAAAGACGGTTTATGCCGAAATAGCGAAACAGCAAGATAAAGATCTTATAGCCCGCAGTGGGCCGGAAAGCAGTAAATTGCTTGGAATACAGGTTTCAGAAGTTACTCCGGACATGGCGCGCCGTTTCGGATATACCGAGGGTGAAAAAGGTGCGCTGATTGTGGATGTCCAACCCGGAAGTAAGGCACAAGAAGCGGGAATTCAACCAGGTGATCTTGTAAAAGAAGTTAACCGCAAGCCGGTCGATAACGCGAGCGATTGGCGGTCTGAGGTAAAAAAAGCGGAAAACAGCAAGCGCATGCAGCTTCTGGTCAAAAGGCCGAATGCCGGTTTTTTGGTGATAAAGATTACCTAATCCAATGATGAAAAAGATTAAACCGCAGGCGCATTAGGATATTTGATATATTGCGTCTGCGGTTAATGAAGAACGATTTGAAAGCTGTTTTCGATTAGGTCATTCATAAAAACCACATGCCCATGATTTTAAGGGTAACACTATTGAGCGGTTTCCTTCCCCTTAATCGTTTTGCTGAGCAGATCCAAAGCCTTGGAAGTCTCCTCCCTGAGCTTGCCGAATCCCTTTGACGTCTCTCCCTTCATTTTTTCCATTGTGCCCTGCAATTCATTTAACTTCTTTTTCAGATCCATATCGCCGCCTGTACGATTGTAAGCGATAACAGCTACAATTAAAGCGATGATCGAGATCAGGAACGCCAGCGTAGACCTGAACCCTCCTTTGACTTTAACCGTATTTTTATCCTTAGCCATGGTGC
>CAZSON010000011.1:0-6095 GCA_964608375.1 uncultured Desulfobacter sp.
CCTGTGAGCGCGCCTGTTTAGAGATTCCGCTCGTGCAACCTAGCACGAGAAAAACAACAAAGACGAATATCAACTGGATGGATGTTTTCACGGCCCCCTCCCCTACCCCTTCTCAATACACCATTAGACAACTTTAGGAAAATTTGGCACGCACGGTCACCAGTAATACGGGTGCCGATGGTAATAGTGATACGGATAAAAAGGATCATAATGGTAAGGCCAGTATTGATTGCTGTCGTAAACCGGCCAAAGGTATATTTCACGACTTTGAAGCGTGACATAGGTGTAAGTATCCTGATCAACTGGCTCCGAGGCCAAACCGACAACTATCCCAGCAACAGTAATTTTACGATCTTTGCTGTAGATTTCGGGATCAAGAAATCCTTTATGGATAACCATGAATCTCCCCTTCGAGTTGCCTCTGGAACCGGGTTCGTCTCTGAATTGAAGCGGTGACTGCAAAACAATGATTATCGTTTTGTCCGGAAGATTTCGAATTTCAAGGATATAACCGCCCAGAATTATAGTGTTACCCTGATATTTCGCAGGGGCTTTTAACAATATTTCAAACGGCAAAGAAACCGACCCTTCCTTCCGCGCCTGCTTGGAGATAACCGAACAGGAAAAAGTCAGCAGTGTTGCGAAAAAAATTACACAGCTATTCCGATAAATCCTCATTGCAAAAATCCTTTTAACAATGATGACAGTCTCGTAAAAATAAGACCGGCTAAATTTCGCCGGCCAGGAAGATCAGAGGCGACCCATAAACTCTTTCACCTGATACTCCCACTCCCTGCCTTCGGTCTCAACAAGCCAATGCCTATCCTCTTCGACAAGGTTGACAGATACATACCCACCTGAACCTTCAAAAAAAATACAGCATGCATTTTGTTTTTTTTCAGATAAGCCGATATCTGTTCCAAAATATTTCGATGCCTTCTCTATAATTTCAGCCGGTGTCAGCCTGGTTTTTTTTGACATTCGTATCATCTCACGTTCCTTTGTTCCAATATGAGTCAATCTTCATCTGTATACCTACAGGGTTTAAAAATATTCATTTCTTCAATTAAAATAATACCGCGTCCGGACTGGGTCAATAGAGCACAAAAAGGTCGGAAATCTATCTTTTGATGGAATTTATGTAAAACATGCTGTTTGGATCACCGGGTTGAAGGGGAGTCCGCACCTCCGTCAAGGGACACCCGGCAGCTTAAAAAGTTCACCCCCTTCATTTCCATAACCACTTCCTCATCCTGGTTTATCACTTCGATAAAGGATTGCACTATTCCCCGGTCCGGTTTTGATCGTGAACGCCTGGTCTCGACGACGGTCACCCGGATTGATATTTCATCACCTGGGCGTACCGGCTTGAGCCAGCGCAGCTTCTCCACGCCCGGTGAACCGAGGCTCGCCACATGTGAGAGATAGTTGTCAACAAAAAGTCGCATCACCAACGCCGCGGTATGCCATCCGCTGGCGATTAAACCACCATAGATAGTTCCCTTCGCGTCAGCCGGGTCCATATGAAAAACCTGCGGATCGAAACGTTCGGCGAAGGCAATGACGTCCTTTTCTTCGACCTTGATAAAGCCGAATCTGTGGACCGAGCCAGCAATGTAATCTTCAAAGTAGCGGTTCTCAACCGGAACATCGAAATTTGTATGGTGCAATGTATTTCGCATAAAACAGAGATCTATCCTTTATAATTTAAAATGAATTTTGAAATAACATCTATTAGCAATTCTTCAACCTGCTGATATAGGGAGGGAAATGGTAATGGTGCAACCGGCCCCATCGTTGTTTGCTGCTGAAACGGTTCCCCCCATCAGATTGACAAATTTTTTTACAAGTGCAAGGCCGATGCCGGTTCCCCGGGTGGTCCGGGTAAGAGGACTATTCACACGGTAAAACTCATTAAAAACCTTTTTTTGCGCCTGGTGCGGAATGCCCGGCCCGTGGTCGGAAACGCAAATTTTCATCCAATCGCCGTCCGCCTCAAGCCTGATAGTGATTTCTTTTTTTGCGGCTGTCTTGCCGAATTTCATACTATTTTCGATCAGATTGATTAAAACCTGAATCATCACCTCACGATCGTATTGGAAAGACCGTTTTTCTTCCTGCTCCACCTTAAGGGTAAAACCTTCTTGTCTGAACTTTTCTTGCATCACATCCTCAACTTCATGGATGACCTCTTCAAATGTCCCTGTTTGCAAATCAATCTGTCGCTGTTTTTTTTCCAATTTTGAAAGATCCAACACATTATTGATCAGACGGGAAAGACGGGCGCCCTCGGAATCTATTATGCGGAAATACTCCTGTTCCCTTTGGTGGTCTCGAGCGATGCCCTGTTCCAGCATTTCGATATACATCCGGATATTGGTCAAAGGCGTTTTCAGTTCGTGGGTTACAGATGAAACAAATCGTGAACGCCTTTCGGAAAGATCCACAATCGTACGGGCGCTTTGATATATCGCCAAAAATCCGAGCAGGAAAACTGCGACCAGAACAATCACCATCATATTCATGGTGCTGCGACCGGCAGTGCGAGGAATCTGATCGGAAGTAAGTGTTGCGCTTAAAAATTCAAATGGTGAAGGGAAGACCCGGTTCAGCAAAAATTTCGAATTTCTGGTGCTAACGCCGGCTTCTATCCTATCGATTTCATTTCCCTGATCGATTACCCTGAGCCTAAGATTGGCAAAGCCTGACATCGGCTGGGTTACAAAATATTGTTGCGTCAAATGGCGAAGAAAAGCCTTAACCCGCAGGATAAAACCCTGCCGGTAAATTTTCTGATTGATCATGATCCGGCGAAAAATAAAAATTTGGTCGGTTCTGATGAAAACCGATTGCAATGGAGCGACTTCCACTTGAAAACGCTCGTTTCCAGTCGAATCTGAAGCGGGTGCCGGTGGAATGAAGCCTTCAGATTCCGCCGGATATGATTTCCTAAATGTGGATAGTTTACCGGCTTTTGATTTGATAACCGCCCGATCTCTGCCGATTAATCGATTGCCGATCCGGGTTTTTGCCGCGGCTGCCGGTTTGGAACTTTTTTTTGTTTCTCTTTGTTCTTGTTTCGCGATATTAAATGCCTGCGCCGGCGTTATTTTTTCGACTCTTTTTTCTTTCTGACCGAGATAGCTTTTGCGTTGCTGGGAGCGAGACAAATCGAGATATTTTTCAGCAAAACCGGTTTGCCGTTTTTCATCCATGTCAGCGACAACCTCTGCCGGGTGAGTGGTTATTCTATCAGTCCTGACAACGCGTTTGCGGTTAAAGATACTGTTTGCTTCTTTTAATTTAGCGACCAACGCCTTTTGCTCCGGTGGGATCGGTTTATCGCCAACCACTAAAGGCGTTTGGAACGATCCGTCCGGGTTGTTCTGAAAATATCCAAGGATATACTCCTCATTCGGTAACCTCGACAAAGGCGAACGGCTTTCACCGGTTGAGCCCTGAAATTGATTGGACGGGAAAATATGATAATTATATTCGTCAATCGCTCGCCCTTCCTCGCGATTGACAATCGAGGTAAGCGCCTGTTCAATTTCATCAAAAAAGGTATCAGCAAAATAGCTCCACTTCGCCACTTCTTCTTGTTCCAGACCCTGATAAGTCCGCAAAACAAAATAAGCGAGCGGAATGGATAGTGCCACCCAAAATATGAGAATCAGGAATTTAAGTCTTTTCATTCCTCGAGTTCCAACCGATAACCTTCGCCCCGAATCGTCTTAATGAAGGGGGTATCTCCTATTAACTGGGAGATTTTTTTCCGGAGTTTAAGCATGTGAATATCCACCGTTCGGGTTTCAATCTTAGCATCGGCATAATGCCACACCCTGATGAGCAGCTCTTTTTTCGAAACAATCCGATCCTGGTGGCGGAAAAGATAATCGATTATATCCATTTCTCTGCGGGTTAGTTCAATGACCCGATCCTGAAATGCCGCTTTCAGGTTTTTCCCATCAAATAAAATATCGCGGTAGCGAATCTCAACATCATTTAAATTTTTACCCGTTCGCCGCAATACCGCTTCAATACGTACCATAACTTCCCTGAGTGAAAACGGTTTGCTGATATAATCATCCGCACCGGCCTTAAAGCCGGTTATTATATCATCTTCAGAGCCCTTGGCAGTGACCATGATAATTCCCTGAAGTGGCTTTTTGTTGCGAATTGCTTTGCATATCGAAAAACCATCGAGGGTTGGAAGCATGACATCCAGGAGTATCAGATCGTATTGTTCTTCAAGGCCGGCTTTCAGCCCCCGGCCGCCGTCTTCCAAACCTTTGGCCTCGTAGCCGTTGAACACCAGCACATCGAGAAGACCTCTCAAAAGAGCCCCATCATCTTCAACCACAAGAATATTTGCCTTGGTTTGTTTCATTATCTTCTTCTCCTTCGGGTCCATCAATTCCATGCAAAGCCTACATGATATGTATGTGTTCAGGGGGAGGGAAACAACCACCCCCTGAATAGTTACCATGATATTATAACAGATACCTCAATTTTCAAAGTAAAACTTATGTAAAAAGTTTCCATCAAGTTTTTGCACTTCTTTGAATTGCGTTTTGAAAGGGTTGAATTAGTATGAAGACATGAAAAAAAATGTATTATTTTTTAACCGATCAACAGAAAGGAGTAGATCATGAAGAAAAAGCGTTTTAATCTATTTATTTTTCTCGTCTCTTTAATCGCTATCACCGGTGCAGCTATGGCCTATTCATCTCAAAGAGGAAAAGCATTTTTGCCGGGTTGGATGCAAACGCCAAGCACCCCCCCTGCCCTCACTCCCGGGCCGGTTAAAATTTCCGCACAATTGGTCCAGAACAAGGTCCTTCAGGGATCGGCAGGCATAGTAAGTTTTGCACTTACCCTTAAAGCCGATGACATTATCGATCACAGCGATGGAAAGTATCGCAATGTCGATATGGTGATCGTACTGGATCGCAGCGGTTCAATGAAGGGTCGTAAAATTAAAAACGCCCGGCAGGCGGTATTAAATCTTCTAGCAAAGCTATCCACAAAAGACCGTTTTGCACTGATCACCTATTCAGATGGTGTGAGCCAGGTCGCTGAGCTGCGCAATGTATCCGATGTCAATCGAAAACAGTTGGAGGCGATCATCCGTAGCGTGAGGACAGGTGGTGGAACCAATCTCGGCGCAGGTCTTCAGACAGGCATCAACGTGCTTTTATCGGCCGGTCATAATGGAAACAGCGGAAAAGTCATCCTCATTTCCGACGGTCTTGCAAACAAAGGCATTACCAGCCCCCAAGTCCTTGGCAATATCGCCGGAATCGCAATGGAAAAGGAATTTGCTATAAGCACGGTAGGAGTTGGAATCGATTTTAATGAGCAATTGATGACCAAAATTGCGGATAAGGGTGCCGGGAATTATTACTATCTGGAAAATCCCGGTGCTTTTACAGAAGTAGTTCAAAAAGAGTTCTTCTACACCCAAACCACAGCAGTCAATGGTATTTCGGTTCATTTATCCTTACCGGACGGCATATCCCTGATAAGCGCGGTCGGCTATCCGATTACAGTTCAAAACAATCACGCAGTTTTTCACCCGGGTGATCTTAGATCGGGTCAGACCCGCAAACTCTTTCTCACGTTGAAAGTGCCGAGTGAAAGGGTTGGCGCATTTGAACTTGGAAAAATCAAGGTTCGGTATCTGTATAACAGCATGCCCTTTGAAGCAATTCTTGAAAAAACCTTCAAAATTGCCTGCGTAAAAGATCAAAGAAAAGTTTTATCTTCCATCGATAGATCTGCCTGGACGCAAAAAATTATCCAGGAGGACTACAACAGGTTAAAACAGGAAGTTGCCGGTGACCTTAAAGCCGGAAAAAAAGATAATGCGCTTCGCCGGATAAAAAACTACTATCAGGAAAAAACCTCGATAAACAAATCGGTGGCTTCAGAGGAAGTCAATAAAAACCTGAATCGAGATCTTAAAGAATTAAAAAAGATCGTAAAAGATACATTCCGGGGTGCGCCGTCAGTAGTGCTGCAGAAACAAAAATCCAGTTCCAAAGCCCTTCAATACGAAGGATACAGGGGTCTGCGGCAAAAGTGATGAACAC
>CAZSON010000011.1:6195-27143 GCA_964608375.1 uncultured Desulfobacter sp.
TATATCATTCAACAAGGAGGCAACCATGGCAATTTTAGCGAGGTTGATGAGGATATTTAGAGCCGATATCCATGGTGTGATGGATCAACTGGAAGACCAAGGTCTTCTGCTCAAACAGCACCTCAGGGATATGGAGGAATCTTTGGGTCATAAAGAAGCAAGGCTTAAAAAGATGCTGCTTTCCCGCGATCTGGCAGAGCAAGATCATGAGAAATCAAAAAAAGAAACCGGAAACCTGGAGCAGGATCTGGAAGTGGCGATTAAAAAGGAAAGGGATGATATTGCGCGGATGCTCATAAAAAAACTTAAACCGCTTGCCAAAATCGAGGAGGATCATCAACACCACATCGATAGCCTGAATCAGGAGATTTCACATTTCGATCATGCGTTGAAACAGCAACATCTTCAATATGAACAACTCAAACAGAAGGCCGATGCCTATTTGCACAGGAAGGAGCAAAAGGGATGGGAACAAACGTTTGCTGCTATGGGGCCAAACCGAACCTGGCAGGAACTCAGCGAAGAGGAAGTGGAACTGGAGCTCCTGCAGAGAAAGGAAATGCTAAAGGGAGGTGCCGTGTCATGAAAACCACACAAAACCCTGTGCGAACCACGATTTTCTTTGGACTTTTCTTTGGGCTTTCCTTCATCCCTTTGAGCCTTTATACCGGCTATTTTATCCCATGGCACAAAGCGTATTGGACGATCCTCTCTCTATACATAGTGGCCTATGGATTTTTTCTGAGCCACCTGAGCAAAAAATCGCTATTACGAATCTGTCCGTCCCTTCTGTTTCTCTTAACCGCAGTCTTTTTAACCAGCTCCACTTCAATATTTTTGCTCATCGCACTCGGACTTTTCAGCTGGATACGTAGCGGCATCTGTTTTCAAACCCTGAGGGTTAAAAGGTTTTTTGCGGAAATTATTTTGAGTCTAGGCGGCGGCGCCCTCGTAGCCCTCTTTACACCTGTTTCTGAAATTTCGTGGACGCTGGGTATCTGGCTGTTCTTTCTGGTACAAGCACTCTATTTTGTGTTGTTTGAAAAAACCGGGGACAAAATAGCGGAAACTGAAATCGATCTCTTTGAAAAGGCACGGATGGAAGCGGAAAAGATTTTATCAAGCCCGTGACAGGCTCGTCGTCAAATCAGATTTAGCCTATGGAAGGGAATGTGGGTTAAAAGAGACTGCGACATCCCCTTTTTCCCCCATACGGTGCAAATGAGTTCGCTTCGCTCACAATATGCAAATATGGGGTGAAATCAATCCCCTTGTATGCCCCAAGTGATCCTGTGCTAGGCGCGTCATTGCATTCATCTTTGTTTTTCTGTTGATCTGCTTTCAAAAAAATAAATTCTTATCTTTTTATCCATCTGATTGGAGCAATTCAAGATCCGCCAGGTCCTGGGTGCGGTTGGATATTTTCTTAGATTTAATCAAGTTTTGACGATCGATAAAATTGACCATCTGGTTGCCGTAAGGACCCTGAACCCTATTTTCCCAGATGCCTGAAAAATCAAGACCTTTTAGTGAAGTGATTATATCTATTCTAACCGGTTCGTAACCAAGCTGAATAATATTCCCTTTCTCTGAAAAGTCCTCTAAACCGAGATTCAAAGAACCAAAACCGAATTTATCCAGCACTGTTAAAATTTTTTGAGCATTTTCCAGAGAAGCTTCAACCAAAATATCAATATCTTTTGTGTATCGCGGCCGGGCATGGAACGACAGGGCGTAAGAACCGATAATACAGTATCGAACCTTATGCTTGTTTAATAACTCTAAAAACTCTTCGTAATCTTTTTCCGTTTTCATGAGACAACATACCAGTTGATTTAAAATGCGCTTCACGCATGATCTGAATAGTTTCAAGGCGTTCAGCGCTTGATAAATCTAAGTAATAAGCAGTGTCAAATTCCCGGGCTTCTTCAAAGGAATTCGTTTTATTGAACCAGATTCTCGCTTTCATACTGCAATCATACCATTGAGGGGGGTGGAAAGGCAATAGCCATTAGAATCTTAATAGAAGCTATTTCAAAACCTCATTTTTCGCTTTTGATTTCCGTAAAAAATGGGCTCGGATGATACAAAAAATCGTATATATTCAGGGGGTCAGTCATTTCCCCTTCATTTTGGTGTCTTCATCGCGGGTATTTTTAATGAATATGGTAATTCAATAATCTCTGAATTTCACTTTTGTACTCCAATATCTGTAGTGTCAATCAGGCGGCAACCATCACTATCCATACCCCGGGTAATCCCCAACCATGATAGACGCCGAGAAACCAGGCAAAGGGAACTGTAAATACAAGGGTGCGTCAGGGTCATGATCAGAGCGTAAAACCCCTTCCCGACGCTCTGGAACATCGCCGAGGAGAGCATACCGAAGGGGACTGCCGGCAGAAGCAGGCAGAGAATTCGCAAAAAGAGGACCAGGCCGCCGACAATTCGGGTCGACTCGGTAGACCAGGTGAATATCCAAGAGATCTGTGTAGCGAAGGTGAAGGCCGGCAAAGCGAGTATCCATTCAAATAAAACACCCGCCTGATCGTGGTCGTTCTTTAATCCAATGGAAAGTCCGTGGGCATGGGCCACTGTTTGCAGCCATCAATTGATTGCAGTGACCATCAACGGGAGGCTGGCCTTCGCCGCGTTCGTGATTCCGAACGGGACTGTTTGCGCCCACAGCGAGGCCGGCGTATCTTCGTCCTGTCCGGGATGGGATTCGAAGGCGATCCAGGCCCCATCTGGGGACCAGGAGGGGGCGCCGTCTTCATGGGTGGCCGAGGTCGTGATCGGAACGGGTTGCCCGCCCGCAGAGGGGGTGACGAAAATGTTGGGTGTGTGTAATCCCCCATAATCGGTCGAATAGACGATCCACTTCCCGTCGGGCGACCAGGAGGCATCGGTATCCGAAGCTGGGTTGCTGGTGATATTCTGAAGACCGATTCCGTCTGGGGACAGAGTGAACACATCCCATTGCCCATTTGGGAGCGCCCGCCGCTGAAAGAGGATGCGATCCCCACCAGGGGACCAGTTGGGTTGTCGGTCGTCGAAAGCCAAGTCGGAGGTCAGCGCAGCCAGACCGGTTCCGTCCGCTCGCACCTTCCAGATTTTCCCGACGATGCCATCCACACTGGCCCCAGGCTGGTCGGCTTCAAAGACGATCCAGCTTCCATCGGGCGACCATGAAGGCTCGATATCCGATGGAAGGCCGGTATGCATTAAGATGCGCGTGAAATCAGATCCATCTGGGGCGATGCGCCACAGGTCATCGGCTTCCAGCCGGTCGGAGGCAAACACGATCCGGTTGTTGGCCGGGTTCCAGGCCGAGCCGGGCAAATTGACGTTATCCTGATCTTCCCATGGGGTCAAACGGGTGATGATACCATTTTGGAGATTCAGCAAAAACAGCCCTGCCGGGCCGGCATTGTATCCTGTTTCGAACCGGGTAAGCACTAGTTGTTTGCCATCCGGCGAAAAAGCAGGGTTCTGGTCGCTGGCGCCGGTTGGGGGATTGGTCAAGCGGGTCGCGCCATCCGGCCGGGTTTCGGCTGTAGAATGTTCGAGTTGGGAGGCAACCTCCGTCTGAGAAGAGGCAATCTTAGTAGCCAGATTACAGACCAATGCCAGCGCTAACAGGAAACCTGCCTGAAGGATATAACGCCTCATTTCAGTGCCTCCTCATAGGAAGTATTGGTCCTGTGACAAGGAGTGCCTAAAGTCATACTAGAAGGAGTGTTGATTTTTTCCAAACTGCAATCCAACCGTTTTCCGGCCCACTCAGAAATTGTAGATACCCTAAAAAGAAAGCGCTGAAGTGGTTGAGACGAACAAAGGCTTCCGACCAAGAAATTTGGCTTTTCTGCCATTTGCTAGATTCCGGGCAAGCGGTCGTCAAATAATTTCATTTCTATAGTAATTTCATCACCTGGTTCTCTTAGTTTTGACTCGATAATCGTTCTTAATCTACCCAATGAAACAAAGTTATTTAATTTTTCATTTAAAAGTTTTTGAACCATAACCAGAAAATCGTGTTCTATGACGACAGACAACGGTTTTGACGGGTCACCCATGAGTTTAATTTCACATTGAAGCTTCTCGATCATCCCATTTATATTTATATTAAGCGTTTTTTTGAGAATAGAAACATCATAAAATATGTGATCCGTATTTATTCTGTGATATCCTGACACATTGAGCTCTTTTGCCAAAAATTCTGCCATTTCTTCTTCCTCTTCGGCATCAATATCGATGATCATTATATTCCCAGGACGATTTTTCTTGGTAATGGTAGGAATGAGTTGAACATTGTTAGCTCCAAGTTCCATTAGCCTCTCTATGGCAAAACCCAACACCTCCCCTGCTATATGGTCGATCTGCGCAAATATTAGCTTAGATTTTTTCTCCATGAGGTTTACACCCAAGTCAGAAATCAAGCCCTTCCATAATATCTGAGGTGAGTTGAGTCGCCTTTTTTAAACTGGGAGCCGGTAATGCGACAATGACATTGGCTACCGCCAAAGCTTTCTCTGCTGCCTCCTCGGAGTCCATTCCCATGGCAGCAGCCATGCACGCACAAACAACCACATCCATCGAACAGGCCCCGGAACACAACAACTCAATAATCGCCAGGGCGACGGCGGAAATGGCATCAAGGGTCTCTCTGTCACTTTTTAGCAGCGCTTCCGGGGCGGCTTTCGCAAGCACGTTTTCCAATTGGTATATTTTGTCATCTATCTTTATCTCAACATCAATATAAGCATCGAAGGCAAAATGCCTCTGGGCAAATTTATGATTGCGGCGCCCAGATCCCGGTCTTATCTTTGTAAATTTGATATATTCAATCTTTTTGTTCAAACGGTTGCTCATAGCCTCAGCAACAGCATCGGCAATAGTTTCAATATGGCTTTCCTGAACATCTTCAAGTAAGCCCTTAAGTGTTTTACCATTTTTCATTTGATTATAAGCAAAGATTGCCCTTTTTGAGAGCGCATTGGTTAGTCCGGGCTCAGTCGCCCTATAAATTGCCTCGGTCAACGGTCCGTTTTCGATAGATTCAGCCTTACGTGCCAGTATGTTCGTTGCAACTGTAGCATCATCTTTCATAAAGTATTGATCCATTGTTTTTTTAATAACAGATATGATCTCATCTGGTTCGGCGCCTTTTCCCAGTAAGTATAAAGCTAAAGTAGGCGACGTAACCCAATGGTGAAGCGGTATCACCAATGGCCCTCCAGATCTGCCTGCACCGATGGAAGCACCTTCCTGGATTATTGAACACAACTCGGAAAACATAATCATACCTACCACTGTCGGAGTTCCTGAATCCTTTAAGATAATGGCAAGGTCTCCCAATACCCGAGCGGTCTTCAGTTCTTCATCGGTTCCGCGGATATGGATAACTTCCGGCAAATCCGCTATTTCGACTGCTGCTTCAGCTATAGTTTCCGGCGTTCTTGTGACCATAAATTGCCCAAACTCTTCACCGACATAAGCATCGGGATGAATTATTTCCAATGCTGCAGCTGTCCCGAATAGCGCTGAAAACCATTTATTAGGCCTCATGCCTACAGACAGATAGGTTTTTAACATTGCTTTTGTGCCTATTTTTGAAAGTTTCTGCCCTAATTTTGGAAAGAGATGATCCTCCCCAATGGCAGAATGACCGATGATGGGTCCTCCGGCACCAAGGGGCAAGATTCCGGAGTCATACGGTGCGAGGTGCTCCTTATCTAAAGCCTGATAGATTGCCAGTGTAGCTGCAAATCCGGAAATTTTATTATTCTGCTTCTCGGTCGGTATGGAAGAGACACGTCCTGAGGGAATCCCGGCAGCCATTCTAGCAACTGCCCCCAATTTTCTATTCGGGCACGGCATGCCACATTGAACATTTACCCCTGCCCAGTAGAGCAAAGTGGCAGCGGCTAAACCCGCATTGGCCGGATCGGCACCGCATTGCATTAATTTCTTTACTGCTTTCTTTGCAATCTCATCTACATCGGTAAAAGCTTCATCGGTTATTTCTAATTTTAGCTTTTTACCTTTCTGTATCTCTTTGGCAATAACATTCGCTGCGGCCCAAATGCCTATATTAAATGCACCCCATCCACCAAGTCCGGCATCGAGCTTATCTACCGTGAGATAATTCGGCTTGGAGGCTGCAGCCATAATAGTCGCGATAATTTCTCGTTCCATTTGTATAAACCCTTTATCAGGAAGGTTCTGTAGCTGTTTTAGAGTTTGTATTCCCTGGCAACCCGAACAAATTCTTGGATATTTTTATAGGGAACGTTTGGTGGTATGTCACAACCCGGCATGAGCACAAAACCGCCATCGGTTCCCGCGGTTTCGATGACGCGTCTGCAAGCATCTTCCACATCCTGAACAGTGCCCTGAAACAATGTCTGTACCGGATCAATATTGCCGGCAAAGCACATTTTACCATGAAGTATCTCCTTCGCTTTGGCGAGATCGGTTTTGTGGTCAACACTTATGCAACTTGCACCCGTAAGTGGATATAAATCGAGCCTGTCCGTAGTGTCTCCACAGACATGCAAAAGAGTTAGAACATTTTTCGACTTTGCCCAATCTATAATTTTATTAAGATAAGGCAAAGCAAATGCTTCGAAGTGTTTTTTTGAGATTAGATCCCCAGAGGCTGTGGGATCACCCAGGAGTATAACTTCCAAGTCCCTCTCGGCAAAAACCGGTTCATAAAAACGAATTAACATATTTGTCGCAAAATCGAGCACATTCTCGACATAAATCGGATTCTTTATAATCGCTTTAATCATCGCCTCTTCACCCACCAGCCTGGCGCCAAGAGTAAATGGCGCCCATGCGGTCAGGGTTACAATATATTCTTCACCGATTTTGGATTTTGTTATCTTTAAGGCTTTTCTGAGAGTTTCAATTAGCGCGTTGCTGTTAATTAAAGAAAGGTCAAGGTGTTCTAACTCTTCTTCCGCGGATAGGATAGGTGCTTCAAGGTCGGCGGCGCCAAGCCCGTTGAATTTGATTTTACTGCCAAGTGCTGCGGCAAGAACATTGGGATATCCAGAACCTACATAGACTATATCGCTTTTCAGTTTGTCGGACATCTCCACAAGCATGTCAGACATTCTTGATGAATCGGTCAATAAATCCATTAATGGGGTTCCATAATGATAGGCGCCCCACATACCTCCACCTATAAGAGCAACCGGAATCCGGTCGGGTTTCCCTCCATCAAAGGCCTCTAAAATCATTTCTCTAGGTGTCATAGGAATTCTTTTACAAAGAGGCTACAAGTGTAGCCCGACAGAAAAACCACAGGTTTTGAGCCTGTGGTTTTTCAAATTTTCCTCATCGGTAAAAAGTTTTCAGAATCCGGAGGGTATGATGGATCATCTCTTCCAATTGTCCGGACAGTAAAAACAGAAATCGCTTAAATATCTTTCACCGATGCGTTAAATCTTCCGGAGTTCACTTCGCTTCACTTTAACATGTTCCTTTGAGTCCAATAAAATTCGCACGAAAAGCCCGGAATGATATTCCTTCTCCATACAATTATAAACCTTTGAATTTTCCAGTTTTACATCTTTTCCACTCACATCCTTCGTCGTCTTTGTCTCACCGGTGTACGTGACTTTCATTTGATCCCCCTTTCATGCGGGTCATATTATGTTTGACCCATTAGGAACTTTTATGACGTAACTTCCTCTTCGATCGGCAAAAGGTGTTCGATATGCGGGAACTTATCAAACATGTGCGGAAATTGCATCGCCTCGCCAAAGCGATCATTAAAATCCTCTTCAAGGGCCAGTTCAACATACTCCACCTTGCGGGCAAGTGTATTTGCCTCTCGCCTTTTATCCACATTTAACAAGACGATGCGGGCGCCGTCACCGGCTGCATTTCCTACAAACTCGACCTTGTTCAGATCACAATCGGGGTACATCCCCATCACCATGGCCTGGAGCTTATCGATGTGATTGCCAAATGCACCCGCTATAGCCAGTCTGTCAAACTGTTTGATTCCTAGTTTCCGCATCATGATGAGAGACCCGGAGTAGAGCGCCCCTTTTGCAAGCTGAATTGCGCGTACGTCCTTTTGGTTTATCACAATATCTTCATCTATCGCCGTCTCATGCTTCCAGGCAATGACATATTCCGGCAGTTTGCCTGCCATCCTTATCCGGGGTGATTTGAGTTCTGTGTCGATCCGGCCGTTTTTCTTTATTATTCCCGCTTTAAACATTTCGGCAATGCCGTCTATAATACCGGAGCCGCAGATCCCTTTAGCCTGCATATCCGTTTTGCCGTCACTCCAGTTGTCGTTTCCTATTACCTTGAACGTTGGCTCAAGTGTTTTTTTGTCTACCTTCAAATTTTCAATAGCGCCGGGAGCAGCACGGATTCCAAAGGCAATCTGCGCTCCCTCAAGCGCAGGGCCTGTGGCACATGAGCAAGAAATAAGCTTATCCTTGTTACCGAGAATGAGTTCTCCGTTGGTGCCGATATCGATCAGCAATGTCATTTTTTTCCGTTTATGCGGCGTATCTGCCATCAGACAGCCCACATTGTCAGCACCCACAAAGCCGGCTTCTATGGGTAGTATGTGGATATTCCCGGATGGAAGGATCTGAATCCCAAAACGTTCCGCCTTTATATCCACCGAATGATGGAGAGCCGGAGCAAAGGGTGCCAGACCGATATACTCAGGGTTGATTCCGAGCAAAATATGATGCATGGCCGTGTTTCCCACAAGAGTCATCTCACTGATATCTTCGGAGGCCAGGTCCACTCTCTTGGCTGCGTTCCTGGCGATGGTGTTAAGCCCTTCAACAATTGCCTCTTGTAGTTCCTTCAGACCGTCCTCTTCATTCAGCATACAATAGGTAATACGGGACATTACATCTTCGCCATAGCTTACCTGGGGATTCATCATGGATTCGGTTGCCAGCACCTCTCCGGTATTCAGATCCGTGAGGTATCCTGCGACTGTTGTTGTACCGATATCAACTGCAAGTCCGACGTTAGTTTCAACCCTGCCGGACTCCACCCTGATAATCTCATGGTTCTGCCACACCGTTACCGTTACCTTCCAGTCCCCTGTTCTGAGGACATCCGGCAAGATTTGAAGCGTCCTGTAATCGATGGAAACTTTCTTTAGTCCGTAAGCTTTGGCGAGGACATCGCAGAGTCGCTCAAAGTCTCCATAAGGGTCTTCCAGCGATGGCGGCAGAAGCTCCACATAGTATTTTTTGACGGCAGGTTTTATCTTAACCTTAATCTTTCCCGCCGCCTTGCTGACAATCTGCTTGCCAGTACGGGTGGCCTCGGGCACAAAAACGAGTACATCGCCAATAATACTCGTTGAACATGCCAGCCGGATATTTTTTTTCTTTTCCTTTTTTTCAAGGATCTTCATTTCTTTCTCGTCAACTTTGCCCACATGACTCAGGGACGAGGTTATATCTTCTTTGGGAAACTCCCCCTCCATAATCTTTACCCGACACTTTCCGCAAACCAGGTTCTCTCCGCACACTGCTTCAATACCAACACCCAGATTACGGGCGGCATCAAGGATGGTTGTTCCTTCAGACACACGGGCACGCCGGCCTGAAGGCTGGAAAATAATAGTATGGTCCATGTACTTTTAATGCTCCTTCTTCATTATTTTTCATTCCGTTCTGTTTATGGTCATGACTCTTTTCAAGTGAGAAACCACTCCCCCTTAGGGAGCAGCGCCATGCACAGTCAATGTGCAGGGCGCTTCACCCGGATATGGTTCTGCTCCTGCATGACGTCGAGCTACATTCCTCTCAGAGTTTCGAGCATCGTCATCGCTTCTTGCAGGGCGTTGGGAGCGTTATCGGCCGTAGAATCGGCGCCATATTCCTCAACGGTTTTTTCGCTGATAGGAGCTCCCCCGATCATTATTTTCACTTTTGGGTTCTTCTCCTTTATCCGGGGGATAAGTTTTTTCATCCCCACCATAGATGTGGTCATCATGGCCGAGAGCATAACGATATCAGAATCGGTCCTGAGTTGTTCATCCACAAATTTCTGGATCGGGACATCGCGACCGAGATCATGCACGGACCACCCGGCAGATTCGAAGATGGCTTTAATGAGGTTTTTGCCCAAATCATGTACGTCGCCCTGCATGACCCCAAGAACCACCTGCCCTTTAGCCTCTGACCCTGTGCTCTCAATATGAGGTTTCAATATATCAAGAGCCGCATAAAGGGCTTTGGCACACAGCAGCGTTTCAGGAACAAAATATTCATGGTTGTCAAATTTTTCACTGACAACCTCCATACCGCCGGCCAGGCCATCCATGGTCATGGTGTAAGCATTCGCACCTACCTCAACGGCCTCCTCGGCAAGTCTTTTTGCGTCATCGATTTTAAAGTTGATGACTGCATCCTGAAGCCCTTTTATTAATTCTTGTTCTTTTTCTTTGGTAGCCATTCTCTTCCTCCTTCTCTGTTACTATTAATAAACACCGTATTTTTTTGCCGCATCCACGATATGCTTTGCATGCATAAGAGGGGCGTTTGGCGGATATTCGCAACCCGTGGCAAGGACAAAGCCATAGCCTTCTTTGAATATCTCAATTTCAGCCTGGCATTCTTCCTCTATTTCCTCAGGTGTGCCGAGCATGGCGACCGGCCCCGGAGGGATCCAGCCGATTGTGGCGATCTGGCCGCCCCATTTCCGCTTGTGTTCTTCCCAGCTGTCGACATCATCGGCCACATAGGCATGAGAAATGGCGTGCGGGCAGCCCCACTCCTGCAACATATCGAAATAAATGCCGTTTCCACAATTATGGTGACTCACTAAAGCGCCTGTGTCCTTGACCGCTTGACATATCTTCAGCATGCTTTCGGCTTCAAACTCTTTCCAAAGATCCTTGCCGAGAATGCTCTGAGAGGCATAAAGATTATCATAGCAAACAGAATGAGCCCCTGCCTCCACCTGGGCCACCGCATAGTCAAGAAGCACTTCGTCCATGACCGCGAGAGCCTCCTTGACCTCATTGGGGTGTTCGTAGAGATCCATGAAGAAGGCTTCAGGACCACGCATCATGCTCAGGGTCCCCAGAGCGCCATAGACGAATCCGACGATGGCATGGGTTTTGCCGACTTCCTGAGACAGACCGGAAACGAGGTCGATTACTCCCTTCATTCTCCCGCCTTTTCTCGGATCAATCTTTTTTACTTTCTGGTAGTCCTCGGGGCCTTTAATAAAGTTATCGTCATAGTTGGGATGAGCGGTGTCCATTTCAGGATAAACAACCTCGCAACCGAAATCCCCGGCCTCGACAGTCAGATCGACCAGAGTGACCACGCCATCGAGGCCCAGCAATTCTATTGAATCGACAAGCCCGCTGGTCATGGCCTCCACATTGGTGCACCTGGACCACTCACCGTATGTAATCCCTGACATTCGATGAGATGCGCCGCACACAAGGGGCGCTGCGGGCACTCTGTCAGGTTCATTAAATGTTAGGGTGGCTGCCACCCTTTCTAGGCTGGTCATTTCATCTTTAGGTGCCATTTTAATTTCTCCTTTCGTTTAAATTAGTTGCTTTCATACCCGATTCCTACTATCCGGCAATCAGGCCCTCACGTTCTTCAATCGACCAGTACCAACCCGCTCCAGACTATTTCTTTTTTCGGCGGCGTCTCAAAGGGAAGGCCTGCGTTGATGCTGGTCTTGAGAACATCGATTCCGACACCCTCCATTGAAGGCCTGGCCTGGTAAGGATGGCGACATGCTTTTCCTGAATTAATTTCTACACATTCAGGGCATAGCATGCATTCACCACCAATAAGCCCTAATGCATACGGGAATCCGAGCGACATTGCCATCGATTCAACCTCATTGACCAACTTATGAAGTCTGATCGCCGATAGTTTCATGTTGTCCAAGTCTTTAAATAACTTGGTCTTATCCCCTCCTTTCTTTTTGGATTTTCCAGACACCGCCACATATTGCAAAACCTCCTCCTTATCGTTATCATCGGCCTCTACGCTTATGGGACTCTTGGTCTGCACAAGAAGTGCCGTGTTGTAACGGCTTAACACCTTGGAGAATTCTTCCAAGGTCAGAACATTGGGCGGACAGGTCAAGATACGGCCGTAGTGCGGACAGCGCGGTATCTGGCATTTGGCCCTCACCCGTTCATCCACGGCGACCAACTGGGCTGCAAAGGCCTTCACCTGAAAAGCCCCCTTTTCAAGGGCAAACTTTTCCAGTTCACTTATTTTTTTCTTCATGCCCGGTTTTTTCATTTTCCTATAATAGGAATCTTGTAAAATACATACTTTTTTGGGCGGTATCTTCTCGCATTAATCATATTCTGGTTCAGCATGACCTGTTTAGTCTTCCAGCACTTGGGGCACATATAGCGGGATTTCAAGCCTCTATACTGACCCGTGTATCTAAGTTCCATGTGGGACCTGCATGATTTGGTTCCACATATGGGGCAAATAAAATCCGCTGGCCTTGCGCACTTGTGACAGACTTCCATCTTCTCACCCCCTCTCAGTTTAGGTTGTAAGTCGTTTATAAATTAAAGGCAGCATTGAGGGTAACGCATCTAGATTCTCAATAAGAATATAGTTAGATTCACCGTACATGTAAGGAAGGTAATCCCTGCTCTTTTTGTCAACGGTGATGCAAAAACAATTTATTCCTCTCCGCCGCCCCTCCCAAAGGGCTCTGCGCGTGTCTTCCACGGCATAGTCGGCATCACCGTAGTCAATGTCGTACGGCCTGCCGTCCGACAAGAGAATCAGAAGCCTTATTCGAGAAGGCCTTCTTTCCAGTAGCCGGTTTGCATGTCTGATAACGGCCCCGAGCCTTGTCTGTGCCATCGGGTGCATACTCTCAAACCGCATCTTTACTTCATCGGCAAAGGGTTTGTCGAAATCCCGGATGATGGAAAAATCCACCATGTCTCTGCGGTTGGTGGAAAATCCATATACAGCCCACTGGTCGCCAAGGTTCTCGAGGGCCTCGGCCATAAGCACGAGTCCCTCCCTTTCCACATCGATAATTCTTTTGCCCGAAGGGAGCACATCGCCTGTGGAATAACTCATGTCCACTAGGAAGGCCACCGAAACGTCCCTGAGATTTTTTTCACGACGGATATACACCGCATCCGAAGGGGTAACCCCAGCATGCCGGTCCACCACCGACTCAATGAGGGCATCGAAGTCGATATCATCACCCCGCTCTTCCCTGAAAAACCGCTGTATTCGGTCCGGTCTGAGAAGGCCGAAATACCTCCGCAACAAGCTTACCATGCCATAATACTCTTCAATTGCACGGTCGTAGAAAAGTGCAGGGCTTGTTAGGGGCATATCCATTTCTCGCACCCGACACCATTCCCGTTTATAATCGTCCAGCTTATTATCCCACTCGTCGTAATAAACCATCCGCCGCATGTATTTCTCACTCTCCATATCAGCTAGGACCTGTTGAATTCGCTGGAATAGATCTTCCATTTTTTCAGAGTCGTCAATTTGCCACAGCGCTACCTCTGATTCGAGTGTTTCGGATTCTTCGATCCGGTTGAGCGCCTCTTCAATTTGCTCAGGGGCAGCCTTTATCTCCTTGTTACTCAAACGCTCTGCCATGATGAATATCAATCTTGACATTTCGGAACGTGTATTCTCCACCAGGGCAAAATCAAGTATGCCCCGGTAGAAAAGTCGGCCATGGATTTCTCGGCTCTCACAGGTAGCGCTGTCATCGTTATTTTCAAAATCGCTGCAGATTCGTACGGTCAGATCCAAGACATCATGGGATGAAAAATCAGGCTGTTTCACCTTCGATAACGCTTTGTGAATTAATCGTTTCAGATAACCATCTGTGCCTGCAAAGTCAGAACCGTGGCTTTCTATTAACGCATTAAGGCTCAAAGATCCAAATATCGACATTTCCCTCGTTTGGTTATCTCTTTGAAGCAAATAACTTTGTAGAAGCGACATCCGGTCTTTTTCAAGGCCTGGGTACTGAGAGCCCAGAAAGTAATCCACCCGTTCATCTTCAAGGAACTCAAATATTTTAAAGGATAGGATAGGATCACCTGATCCCGAAAGCTTCTTAAGATCTTGAGGATCGATAGCAAAAGTACCAAACTGAAGGTGGCCTATTTCATGGACCAATGCCAGTTTATATGTTTTAAAGTTAAGCTCCCGGTCTTGAAAAATCGCAATGTTTGAAGGCAGAAAAATTCGGGTCCCGTCGGTAACCGAGAAATACTTATCGAGACCGGAAAGGTTTTTGTAAAACAGGGATGCGGATCTTAACAGCACTCTTTTGCCTGTCAGTGCCTCCGCATAAGACCTCAGAATCCTGTGAATGTCTTTCAGCTCGAGTCCCTTGACCAATCCTTCCACAGCTTTAAGGCTTTTGCCGGTCTGCAAAGAAAAGAAGGCGTTGCCTTTGCCCTTTTGGTCATCCGTAACTTTTAATCCCTTATCCACCCACTGCTCGAGGTCGCGGATCGAAAGACGACCGAGTATCTGGGGAGCAGATTTAAAGTACTGGGTCGCGAGATCGAGTTTCTTTGCCTTTCCCGCACCGGCGCCCTGGGCAAGAAGGCTGTGCGCACCATATTGGGCTTTGATGCTAGGACTTTTTTTGATAAGATGTATGCCAAGGCGCGCCCATTGTTCAAGGTCGCAAGGGTCCATCTTTTTAATGACTTCCGGGCTCGATTTGAAATATTCCTTTGCCGCAACGCGGGACAATTTTGCAATTTCCTCACCCAGAGAAGCCCATTTATTAAATCGCTCGGTTCCAAGTAGCTCAAGAACCGAAGGACTCGATTCAAAATAGAGAATTCCCGCATCCAGGGCAGTGCGACCAAGATCGCGGCCATGCCTCAGCCATCGCACTGTAAATCCGGGTTTTATTTCAGAAATAACCCCGATCTTCTTAAGGGCTGAACGCGCGACGCTCCACCCCGGCTTTCCCATTAAAAGGAGCACTTCAATGGCCTCTATCCGGGTGCGTTTGTCTTTCATCACCGATAAGATGGAAACGCCGGAACGGAGTAACCAGGTTGCAAAAGAAGAATCGAAAGGCATAAACATCTCCACCAAAGAGAGATAGGCCTTAATTCCTTTCTCATCGACTAACGATTCTAAGCTCTCCACACTCTTCTCCAATAGGCCGTCGTTTCCATGCTTTTTTTTCAGTTTTTCTAAAACTGGAGCCATAGTAAAGCCTTACACTATTGAAGAAACGATTTCTTCGAGAGTTTTCCTGATCTCATAATCGTCTGTTATGGGATCTATCATTGCTGCAGAACATGCACGCCTTGGCTCAACACCATTTCGGATCAATACACCCGCATAGATTAAAAGACGGGTTGACACTTCCTCGTCCAGGCCCCTATTTTTCATCCCCCGAAACTTTTCAGCTATTTTCCTCAGATCTGAGGCTTCTCTTTTACCTACCCCGCTTTCATGATTAACTATCTCTTCTTCCAAACCGGCAGAAGGAAAGTCAAATGTAATGGTGATAAACCGCTGTTTGGTGCTCTGTTTCAGATCCTTGAGAACGGTCTGATATCCTGGGTTATAGGAGACTGTAAGCATAAAATTGTCGCTTGCTTCCAGAATTTGGCCACGTTTCTCCAAAGGCAGAATCCTGCGGTCATCGGTAAGAGGGTGTATCACTACGGTCGTATCTTTTCGTGCTTCAACCACTTCATCAAGATAGCATATGCCGCCGTATCTGACAGCGAGCGTCAAAGGGCCGTCCTGCCAGCGCGTTGCGCTACCGTCAAGAAGATACCGGCCAACCAGATCGCTTGTAGTCAAATCTTCATGACAGGCAATTGTTATTAGCGGGGCGCTGATTTTATATGCCATATGGGACAGAAAGCGGGTTTTCCCGCAACCGGTGGGGCCTTTGAGCAATAAAGGCAGTCTGTTTTCATAGGCAATCTTGAACAATTCAACCTCGTCCTTTACGGGCAGATAGTATGGTTCCTCTCGTATCCTGTACTCCTGAATGTTTTCTTCAACCGCAGTTTTAAGCAAAGGTGTAGTCATTCCTTATCCTTGTTTAGGTTTTAGTTATTCTTCTCGAATCTATATTTTAAAAGCACTGATTTTACTGATCTTTCCGTAGCTATCTTGACAGCTTCTTTAGCGACACCATAAATTACAGCGTTTACAACCAGCTTGAATTGTTTGATCGGATCTCCATCTCTGCCTTTCACCGTCACCTCAGCAGAGTCCCCGAGGGTGTCGGCGTGAAGAAACCCGTTATCGTGTTCGATATAGGCCTTAATGTGTCCGATATCCTTTGCGCCATATCGAAGCAAGGACTGGGAGATTGTTGTCATCAGTTCGGCAGCAAAGCTCCTCAGTTCCCAATAATTAATAGCTTTTTCCCTTGCCGCGGAGCAACTGAGCCCATAGCTGTTTATTTCTTCATGCGCTATACTTTTTGGTTGCATAAAGTCATTTAAAGGCTTCAATCCCCCACTGTCAAATCCCGTACCGCCTCAACAATGGACCCGACACCCTCTCCTGTATGACTTGAAAGTTCCATGATCTTTGCATTCGGGTTGATCAGGTGAACATATTCTTTGGAATCCTCAATCTTTTCTTTAGATGCTGCGTCGACCTTGTTGAGAGCGATTATGTCCGCATCCCGTAATTGGGTAGAGACAAGCCTTTTCAGTGTATCGTAATTTAAGAACTTTTCAGCCCGTGCGGTGTCAAATAACACGATGGTGGGGCCAAAAGTGACTTTGAATTTTGACGCTTCCAGCCCAATCGCTTCTTTTATGGCATTCGGCACTGCTACCCCGGTTGGCTCTATGATGGTGATATCCGGTTCATAATTTTTGGCCAACAATCCCAATGTCTTTCTCATATTCCCCGCAACCTGGCAACAGATACATCCGCCGCCGATATCTTTTACAGCGAGCCCATACTCCTGCATCACCTTGCCATCTACAGGCACTTCACCCACGTCATTGACCAATATGGCCACCTTTTTGCCTTCTTCTGAAAGGTTTTTACTGAGGGCCAGGATTAATGTGGTCTTTCCTGAACCAAGGTATCCGGCTATCTGTACGAGCTTCACAGCATACCTATGCTATCCCTTTAATGCGATCATAAGCGCTTCCATGTTTTCTCTGGACACCTCGGGCCAGATATCGCAACCGGGCCATACCGCACTGGCGCCGCCATTAAGAGACGTCATCACCGCCGGCCCCACATCTTCCGGTTTGCCCTGATGGAGAACTTTGACGGGATCGAAATTGCCGAGTATTATTGTGTCGGGTCCCAGTTTTGCTCTTGTTTCATCGATGTTATTTTTTTGATCGACGCTAATGGCATTGGCCCCACACTCCGCCATGTCTTCAACGATTGAATTGGTGTCTCCGCAGATGTGAAAAATGGCCGGACGGGGCATTTCTGAAATGATTCTGGCCTGGTGCGATTTTATAAGGCTCTTGAAACTCCGGGGGCTTAAAACATCGGATGTAGCGCCCATTTCCCGCAAAGTGAAATAGTCCGCTCCTGCATCTTTGTAAATATTGAAAACTCTAACAATGACCTCCGAAAGCTTCTCCAGCAGCTTATTTGTCTTTTCAGGTTCAAGAAAAGATTCTTCTAACAATTCGTCGAGTTCTTTCACCTGACCTGCCAGAGTAAATGGCCCAAGAATATGTGTTCCGATCGCCACCTCATCGCCCAGCTCTTTTCGAAGTGCTTTGATTGCCCCCGTTACAACAGGAATCCGCCCCATGTGTTCCAGATCTGATGGAACAACCAGATCATCGAAGTTTCTTACCGATTTTTTCTGCATGGTCGGATAGAGGAGACCTTCCACATCATCATAAAAGTTCATCGTGGTCCCAAGCGCCTCTGCTTCAACTCCCAGGTCGAAAGGGACGACGGCGCACTCATATCCAAATTCCCGGTACATGCCGGCCGCTGCTTTTGCCATCAGCTCAGGGTCTCTGTGAACCCTTGAAAAAATAATTCCGTATTTATCAAGCACCGGGACAATTACATTTCCCATTCCGCTGAAAATCGGCGGACGTCCCACATTTTCACCATTTAAAAATTTTAATACTCTTTCTTTCGGCGTTAACGAATCCGTAGGCATGTGCTCTCCTTTTTTCTCTATTAAATTTGACCTTTTCTCTACAAATTAAATATGATGGTTTCGTAAAAAGTCCAATTTTGTTCGCTCCGCGACCATTTTCAGGCTTCGTGAAGGTAAAAATTAACCTGAAAATAAAATTTTACGAGTCTGTGGACAGAAAAGCTTGTAACTGATCGGTATGTTATGAAAAGATAATACTGCGAATTGACAGAGCAGTGTTACAATGAATTTTCCCTCGATAAACCACAAGAGAAATTGATCCATTACGCACAAATAGGTCATTTGTAAAACGGTGTCACAAAACACCATTCTTTTTACATTACGTCTTGTTCATGCCACTTTGTAGCATCACTGTCAAGGAGAAAATAATTTTTTTTATCAAACAGGTTAAATTGAAAATTATGCCATAATTTGATATAAAGTAAATTTTCCTCTTCCAAAATATACGCTTTCATTACTTTGTAATTTAAATAGCAATTTAATAGCGGTTAACCGATGTCTATCTGGATTGTTTCAGTTATACTCTTGACCACTCTGATTTTTTTAATAAGTGAAAAAATTCAGGTTGATCTGACTGCCATAGGAATCATGGTCGCGCTGATGGTCACCGGGATATTGACCCCGACTGAAGCGGTATCAGGGTTTGCAAACCCGGCTGTAATCACCGTGGGCGCAATGTTTCTTATCGGCCGCGGAATGATTCGAACAGGGGCCGTCGGATTTCTGGTCGACCGGGTCGTAGCCTCTTCGGGTAAAAATGCCAAATTCGCCATGATTGTGACGCTTTTGATGGTTGCGATAGCCTCCGCCTTTATCAACAACACCCCGGTGGTGGTTCTTTTTATCCCGGTAATATTAAGTCTGAGCTGTGAATTCAGTTTCAGTCCTTCCAAATATTTAATACCGATTTCATATGCCTCGATTCTGGCCGGCACCTGCACCCTGATCGGCACATCAACCAACATCATCGTCAGTGATTTAAGCTACGAGCTTGGGTATGGGAAAATAGGTATGTTCGAACTATCGACGCTCGGTGTCCCTATCGCAATTTTAGGGATTGCTTTTCTTTATTTTGCCGCTCCGCGGCTCATGCCCGGGCTCCTCTCACCGGTTTGTGAATTAAAAGATAGCACGCACAAGCAGTATCTGGCGGAACTGGCAGTTCCAAAAAACAGCCGCCTTGTCGGATTGGACCCTCGGCCTGCCTTTGCTGAAAAATATCCTGATCTGGAACTGTTTGAGGTCATTCGTTATTCCCATATTTATTATCCGGACCGGGATAATATCCGCATCGCCCCGGACGACCTTTTGCTGGTCAAGGGTTCGCCCAATGATCTTTTCGAGCTCCTTCAATCCAAAGTGGTGCAACTGCCCCCATCGGAAAAAGATCTAAAGTTTGGTATGTCCGAACAAGAATCATTGATGATAGAACTGATTATCCCTCCGCAATCTTCCCTGCTGGGAGAGAGGTTGATGTACACCGGGTTAAAACGTAACCCGGATATCCATATCATCGCCATTAAAAGGAGCAGTCTCCACTATACCGAGCAGAAAATTCATGACATCAAACTGAGAATCGGAGATATCCTCCTGGTCCGATGCCCCGAAGACAAAATCGAAGCGATTCGCCGCCAGTCAGACTTCATCATCATTGAAGATGTGCATCACGAGATTATTCAAAAAAGAAAGGCATGGCGAATCCTTTTAATTTTTGCCGGGCTGGTTACTGCTGCTGCGACCGGTATGGCAGACATAATGGTATGCGCCGTAGCAGGGGTTTTTCTGATGATCCTGACCGGATGCCTTCAGCTTCGAGATGCCTATCGCGCACTGCAGGCTAGCGTGTTGCTGCTGATTGTCGGCACCATTGCCTTGGGCATCGCAATGGAGAAAACAGGGACGTCGAGATTCTATGCAGAAGCATTTTTACGCTTGTTTCATGGATTGGGCCCCGGGTTCGTGCTGTCCGCCTTTTTGCTGCTTACCAGTATAAGCACACAAATTTTGAGCAATAACGCTACGGCAATACTGCTGCTTCCGATCGCTATTTCGACCGCCATCGGCTTGGGCGTCGATCCGAAACCTTTTATCATTGCGGTCTGTTTTGGATCGAGCGCCTGTTTTGCAACACCGATCGGTTATCAAACCAATCTATTGGTATATGGACCCGGCGGGTATCGTTTCAGTGACTATCTAAAGCTCGGCATCCCTTTAAATCTTCTTGTCTTGATGATCGGTACGTTTTTTATTCCGGTGTTCTGGCATTTTTAGCCCAGCCGCTGCACTTTTGACCGGTGTCTTCCCAAAATGGCAAAATATCATTCAAAACGGATTGTGAAATAGCTTGCGAAAGGATATTATTATGATTGCAGGATTTGATCACGTCGCTATTCCCATCAGGGCAGTCGACGCAATGTTAGAGTTTTACCGAAAGATTGGATTTAAGATATCTGGCACTCATGGACTTTCTGTTTATTCCGTTCATTTCAATGACAATAAAATAAATTTTCATACCCCTAAATTATGGCAATCAGATAAATTCTCACTTCGAGGCCCGACTGCGCAACCCGGATGTGGGGATTTTTGTTTTGTATGGAATGACACAGAACAGGCCTTGACTGATATGTTACAAAAGGCAAATGCCGCGATCGTGGAGGGGCCTGTAGATCGAAAAGGTGGCCGGGATGGCGGGCGAGCCAGCGGAACAAGCATCTATATTCGGGATCCAGATTCAAATTTGTTGGAGTTCATCATCTACCCGTGAACAGATTACATAACCAATTGAATCAGAAAAAAGAAGCTTA
>CAZSON010000012.1:0-26629 GCA_964608375.1 uncultured Desulfobacter sp.
CGGTGCAGGTCAGACAACGCGATCGGGAGCAGACGTTCGTCTTCGAGATTTAAATATAGTATCGACTCCATCGGTATTCCCCTTGAAAGCAAGTCCGAGATAACCTGGAAGACAAACCATGTTTTACCGGATCTGCGCATGCCGATGACGGTATCGATTTTATTCGGCAGCCAGGGCAGTTTAGTATGCCGCCGAGTGAACGCGGGCAGGCTTCGTTCGTGAAAATCAGCAATAAGTTCTTCGAGTATCGATTCCATGGTGTGCATTTAGCCTATTTTTAAAGACAAATCAAGCATAATATGTCTTTTTGTGAAGGATAAATGATAAGACGATGCGACAATAACATTTGCATCAATAAATTATTAATGCAAAAACGAATAGTTGACATTTTCTTCTCGGCCCTCGGCCTTCTGTTATTATCACCGCAACTTAAAAGAAATTGAAACGTTGTTTGATGATCTGAAAAACTTTGTTGATATTAGACCAATCAGGCACTGGTTAGAAGTTCGAGTTAGAGCACATTTGTTTATCTCGGGATTAAGAACCCGATGAGCATGGAAAAATTCGTATGGTGAGGAAAGGGAAAAATTAACCCGTTGATTTTTCGGCGAATGTTCTTTCTATCTGTTTAATCAAAAGATAATCTTTAAAAAGGCCTGAATTTACGGATGGTGCCGAAGGCCGGACTTGAACCGGCACGGGTCTCCCCACTACCCCCTCAAGATAGCGTGTCTACCAAATTCCACCACTTCGGCACGGGATGGTTTTGAAACGTTTATTCTGACTTCGGTGGTGTTTCAGATTGAGATTCCGTCGGGGTTTCGTTATTGTTCTTATCGGGCACGGAGGGCGCGACCGGCTGTTCAATAGGCGCCTTGTTCTGCATCATAACCGATTTTTCCCCTTTATGGCCGGACAAATACGCAAGCGACAGAGATGTTAACACAAATATAATAGCTGCCACGGTTGTTGCCTTGCTTAGGAATGTGGATGCGCCTGTGCTTCCGAAAAGGGTCTGACTGCTGCCACCACCAAAAGCCGCGCCCATATCCGTACCCTTACCGGTCTGAAGAAGAACGATCATTATCAGTGCAATACTGACAATCACATGTATCACTACGAGTATTACTGACATTACAACTATTTTCCTATATGGTGTACGATATTACTGAATGTATCCGGATTGAGGCTCGCCCCCCCTACGAGGACGCCGTCAATATCAGGCATTTCCATCAATTCTGATATGTTCTCCGGTTTGACACTTCCGCCATACAATATTCTAATTAATTGTGAAAATGATGTTCCAAAATATTTTTCAAGCAAAGACCGCAGAAATTGATGAACCTCCTGGGCCTGATCGCTCGTGGCTGTTTTACCGGTCCCAATGGCCCAAACCGGTTCATAGGCGAGGATCATAGGCTCCAGATCTTTTGAAACCAAACCTTTTAACCCATTTTCAACCTGCTTGTCAAGTACAGAAAATGTCCTGTTCGATTCCCGTTCACTTTCCGATTCGCCGATACAGAGAATCGGGATTAAACGGGCATTGAGGGCGGCTTTTATCTTTTTATTGACAGTCCGATCGTTTTCGCCAAAATACTGTCGGCGCTCTGAATGTCCGATTATCACATACCGGCACCCCGTAGAAACAAGCATAGGGGCTGAGATTTCGCCGGTGTATGCCCCTTCTTTTTCCCAAAAGAGATTTTGAGCCCCCAGGGAAATATTGCCCTCATTCAGCGCTTCTGATACCGGCGCGAGGGCTGTAAACGGGGGGGCAATCATCACTTCAACCCCTGAAACATCCAAAAGGTGTTGGACTAGGTGTCCGGCGGCTTCAACCGCCTCCGGGCATGTTTTAAACATTTTCCAGTTTCCGGCAACTATCGGCACCCGATTTTTCATCTGAAGATTCCTTTAATAACGGTTCATGTTTTTAATCGAACTGCGAACCGATCATAACAGCCAGATCGACCATTCGGTTGGCGTATCCGGTTTCATTGTCGTACCAGGACAGCACCTTCACTAAATTGTCTACGACATAGGTGTTTTCAGCATCAACAATAGAGGATAGGGTCGATCCAATAAAATCGATGGACACGAGAGGAACAGTGTTGAATCCGAGAATCCCCAAAAGTGATCCTTCAGAGGCGCTTTTGAATGCATCGTTGATGTCTGTGCGGGTAAGTCCGGGCTTTTCGGTTGTTGCAACAAAATCTACAATCGATACATCTGGCGTAGGAACGCGGATGGCAAGGCCATGAAGTTTTCCGGATAGCTCGGGCAAAACCAGGGCCACGGCTTTTGCCGCTCCGGTCGTTGTCGGAATCATGGAGAGCGCAGCCGCTCTTGCCCTGCGAAGATCCTTGTGCGGAAAATCGAGGAGCCGTTGGTCCCCTGTATAGGCGTGGACCGTGGTCATCAATCCGCTTTTTATGCCAAAATTTTCCATAAGGACTTTTGCAACAGGGGCCAGACAGTTGGTGGTGCAGGAGGCGTTCGATATGATCTGGTGTTGCCTCGGATCATACTGATTTGAGTTTACGCCCATGACGATGGTGATGTCCGGATCTTTTGCCGGAGCGGATATAATCACTTTACGCGCTCCCGCTGTCAGATGCTTCAATGCGTTTTCCCGATCCCTGAAAAGACCGGTGCATTCTGCCACGATGTCCGCACCGTATTTATTCCATTTGAGCTGTTCCGGATCCCGTATGGATGTAATGGCAATAGATTTTTCGCCTATGGTAATAGAGCCATTTTTTGTCGTGACATCGAGATCCAGGTTCCCATGGACAGAATCGTATTTAAAAAGATGTGCCATTGTTGCGGCATCTGTCAGATCGTTAATAGCAACAACCTCTACTTCGGGGTGTTTCAGGACGGCCCTGAGGACCAGCCGCCCAATTCTGCCGAATCCGTTAATCCCTAACTTGATACTCATAATCCCTCCTTCAAGGTTTTCATCATCACCAAAGCATCTTCTTTGGGATTTTGATAGTAGTTTTTTCTTTTTTCAACAATATCAAATCCTAGTTTGAGATAGAGCTTGATCGCTGAAATACTTGAACAACGCACCTCGAGGAAAGCGGCTTCGGCACCCTTTTTCACCGCCCGCTCCAAACAGGCATTGATCAGCCATGATGCGATTCTATGGCCGCGCCATTGCAAAGCAACTGCGACCTTTGAAATGTGCATTTTGCCGGAGAACACCCGATAGCAAATATAGCCGATAATATCCTTTGATAAGGCTGAAGAATGATGTCTTACCGCATAGTTGTCGGCGTTGCCGTTTGACAGTTCCTGCAAAAAAGTCATGCGGGACCAGGGATCGGCAAAGCAGTGGCGTTCAATTGCAAGTATTTGATCGATATCGACTTCGGTTATCGGGTGAAGACGCCATAAGAGGCCTTTCAACTCCGTTTGTTTCCTTTCAAAATTCCACTTGCCAGTGTAATGCTCTTTTTCCCAAACGCTTCCAGGGTTTGCGCAAGTTTATCCAGTGGCAGATCCTTGCGGGTTTCCGAAGCCTTTATTAATATGGGAAGATTTACGCCGGAGATGACCTCCACCCGTCCCTCCTCAAGAAAAGAATAGCTCAAATTAGAAGGGGTTCCGCCAAACATATCTGTCAGGATGAGGATCCCGGCTTTTTGGTCCACCTGTTTTATCCCTTTTGAAATTTTTGTACGCAGTTGATCCGCAGCTTCATTCAGGTTGATCGAAACAGAAACAATAGCTTCGGGTATTCTCCCAAGAATGAACTCTGAAGCATCCAAAAGCGCTTCACCCAACCGGCCATGCGTAACAATAACAATGCCTATCATGAATTTCCTATCCTTGTCCTTTATTTTCTATTGCAATCGACGGTAAACAAAATAAGACGATTTTTCGTAAAATCAAAAATGATGAACTCGTAAAAAGTCCATATTGCTCTTTGTCTGAACCTATCGTCCGATATCCCTGTGAGTAATTTTGACCTGCTTGTACTTCTTGCTTATATGCTCGAATATCTCACGCGCAATGGTGACCGAACGATGACGTCCTCCGGTACAGCCGGCAGCGATGGTCAAATACGCTTTCCCCTCATTTTCATACAACGGAATTAAATAATCGAGAAGCGAGAGGTATTTGTGAAGAAATGTTTTTGTTTCGCTGTGGGCCAGGATATATTTTCTTATCCGAGCGGATTCTCCATCCAATCCTTTTAATTCCTGGACAAAATACGGGTTTATCAAGAAACGAACATCAATTAACAGATCTGAATCAAGGGGCACACCATATTTATAACCGAATGACTGAACATTTATCGTCATCAGCTTCATCTGTTTCGTTTTTTGTTCAATATCAAAAATAACAGACTTTAGCTTATGCGCGTTGTAGCGTGAGGTGTTAATCACATTGTCGGCCGCTTTTTTAAGGCCTTCCAACTGTCTTTTTTCAGCCCGAATACTATCTATGAGACTGATACTTTTCCCTTCAGAGAGCGGATGGTGTCTGCGGGTCTGGCTGTATCGTTGGAGAAGAATATTTTCGTCCGCTTCAAGAAAGAGTATTTCAAAGTCGTAGCCTTTTTGTCTGAGAGATTCGAAAACCGCTCTATAGGCGGAGACAAACCCCTTTTCCCTCAAATCCATTACAAAGGCAAGGCCTGAGATTTCTGTTACACTTTCGACCGGCATTTCCAGAAATTTGGGAAGAAGCGCCACCGGCATATTGTCAACACAATAGAATCCAGCATCTTCATACGCAGTGATGGCTGTGCTCTTACCCGAGCCGGAAAGTCCTGTAATGATGATGATTTTTAATTGAATCACTTAAAATTCTTCATCTTCCTCATCAATGATGCTCAAAACCTCTTCCCTATCAGCCGCATTGAATAATTTTTCCTTAAACGGATCATTTTTTAAGATTCTGGAAATTCTGGCAAGGAGTTTGAGGTGAACGCCGGTCGAATTCTCAGGCGTTATTAACAAAAAAAAGATATGGGTGGGTCTGCCGTCGATCGATTCAAAATCGACACCCCTTCGACTCAAGCCAAAACCGAGAACCAGCGACTCAAGACCTTTCAGCTTCCCATGGGGAATTCCGATTCCCCCACCGATACCGGTACTCCCCAGCCGTTCTCTCTCTATGAGAACTCGCATCAGATCCCCCTGGTCGATGTGGGCAATATCGGTTAACGGCATTACGAGTTCCTCGAGAACGCCTTTTTTATCCTGTGATTTCAGATCGACCAGAATAGCTTCTTTTTGTAACACATCAAGAATTTTCATTTATTTAAGTTGCCTTTTTGCTTAATTTCGTTTTGTGAAAAATAGAAAAGCGCAGAGTGCAGTGCGATAGAACAGCTGAGCTCTTCGATCGTTTTTTTGACATTCTGCGCTTTTAGTTGCTGGGCTGTATCAATCCCATATGGCCATCATTGCGGCGGTAGAGAACATTTATTTGATCGGTTCTGGCATTTCGAAAAACCAGGAAATTGTTGTCAACGAGTCCCATTTGCAGGATTGCTTCTTCGATGTCCATCGGTTTGTATTCGATGTTTTTTATCCTGACCTGCTGACCCGCCTCATCTTCAATAAAGTGCATATTTTCCGGATGAATATTTTTTCCGCTGTTTTTGAGACGTCCCTTTCTTTCTCTTATCTTTTGTTTGGTTTTTTTTATCTGTATCTCAATTTTGTCCATGGCCATATCGATGGCCGAGTACATATCGTTTGTTTCCTCTTTGCCGTTTATGTTGAGGCGATCACCTATGATGTTTATCTCGGCAATATGTCGAAACTTTTCAACCGCCAATACAACGTTTGCCTCCGCAGGGTTGTCGAGGAACTTATCAAATCGATCAAGTTTTTCTCGAGCATAAGACTTCAGATGTTCGGATGGGTCAATGTTTTTGAATGTCAACGATGTTTGCATGTGAAATACCTTTCTAAATCTGTTTACGTTTGCTGGAAGAGAGTATTTTCATATTTTCCCTATATTTTGCTACAGTCCTTCGTGCAATGTTGATGTTCGCCTCCTTTAAAAGGGATGCGATCTTGTGGTCACTATACGGTTTTTCAGGTGATTCCGATTCAATGATCTTGCGAATCTTTTCCTGGACGCTGGCAGAAGCAATCGCTTCGCCGCGATACCGATTGATAGAACTATTAAAAAAAAATTTCAATTCAAAAATACCCTGGGGGGTGTATGCATACTTGTTTGTTGTTACCCGGCTGATAGTCGATTCGTGCATTTCGATATCTTCTGCTACATCTCTTAAAACCAGCGGTCTCAAATGGGCGATTCCATGTTCAAAAAAATCCCTTTGAAACTTCAGCAGGCTCTCCATCACTTTATAAATGGTTTTCTGGCGTTGGTGAATGCTTTTAATCAGCCAGGAAGCCGAACGTAGCTTTTCCTGGATGTATTCCTTTGTTTTGCCAGATACAGCTTCTCCGCCCCGGCGCAAGGCTTTTTTATAATAGGCGCTGATACGAAGTTTTGGCATGCCGTCGTCGTTTAACATGATTACAAAATCATTTTCCAGCTTGTAGATATAAATATCAGGCACAATATACCGATTTTCTTCATCATTGAACTCTCTGCCAGGTTTAGGTTCCAGCCCTTTGATCACATTGACCGCAGAATAAATTTCTTCAAGGCTTACTTTAAGTGCCCTGCTGATTGCCTTATAATTTTTTACTTCTAGATGATTGAGATGGTCGGTAATGATACGCGTTACGAGGGTATCTTTGAGATCCAAATTGTCTGCTTGAATCAAAAGGCATTCATTGAGATTTCTTGCGCAGACACCTGCCGGATCAAATGTTTGCATCGCGGATAAGACCTGTTCGACCTTTTGAGGGAGAGCACCACTCATTCGGGTCAACTCATCATCGCTAAGATCAAGATAACCATCCTTGTTTAAGTTGCCAATGATCAGGCTTCCAATTTTTTCTTCCTCCGGCGTGGGATGGGTCATAAGCAACTGCCATAAAAGGTGCTCTTTTAGCGATTCTTTTCGTGTCAAAAAAGAATCAAAATCTATTGAATCTCTCCCCTCTGATTCAAAGTTTATTCTGCCGGTGGAGCTGTACTCATCAAGATAATTACTCCAGTCAATATCATCACGGATTTTTTCCTCTATCGTGATCTCTTTGGTAGAGGGCTCTGTGCTTGTTTCAATTTCTGATTCCGGGCGCTGCGGTTCATTGCTCTCGCTATCTAAGATTTCTTCCAACGCAGGATTTTTTTCCAACTCCTGATGAATCGCGTCCATCAACTCCATCCGTGACAACTGCAGCAGCTTTATCGCCATCTGCAGCTGCGGTGTCATAACCATTTGCTGAGATAATTTGAGTTGTTGGGCTAATTTCAGTGCCATTTTATAAACTGAAGTCGTCTCCTAAATATAAGCGACGGGCGATTTCACTGGCTGCTATCTTTTCCGGTGTACCCGATTCAATCACCTTGCCATCGTTTACGATATAGGCCTCATTACAAACACAGAGTGTTTCCCGGACATTGTGATCTGAAATAACAATGCCGATTCCTCTTTTTTTAAGGTGTTCGATGATATTTTTAATGTCAATGACAGCCAATGGATCAATTCCTGAAAAGGGTTCATCGAGGAGAATGAAAGATGGATTGGTGGCAAGGGAACGTGTTATTTCAAGACGACGTCGTTCACCCCCGGATAAAGAACCGCCTTTCTGCCCTGATAGGTGTTTGATGCCCAGCTCGTCCAAAAGCATGTTCGCACGGTTTTCCTGTTCGGATTTTGAAATCGGGAGGCCCTCAAGTACAATAAGAACATTCTGTTTTACCGTGAGTTTCCTGAATGTTGAAGCTTCCTGGGGGAGATATCCAACACCCTTTCGGGCCCTGAGATACATGGGACAAAGGGTGATATCTTCAGCGTTTAGAAAGACACGGCCTTCGTCGGGGCGCAGCATACCGATGGTCATATAAAATGTGGTTGTTTTCCCAGCGCCATTAGGCCCGAGCAGGCCGACAACCGTACCGTTTTCAACGCTCAGCGAGACGGAATTTACAACCCGCCGTCCGCCATAAATTTTTACCAGATTCTCGATTGATAAAGTTGACATTTTCTGATTTTTTTTGCCTACTGGATACCCTTGTTACCGGAATTGAAGACCGCTTTCACCCGTTTTTCACCGCTGCTTTCTACATAAATGCGGCCATCGTTCCTATAAAGGGTAATTTTGTCCCCTGTGACCGAGTTGTTTCCACTTTTGATGGTCGAATCAGGCCCCGTTAAAATGAGAATTCGCGTTTCCGTCATGTAAACTGCCTGATCGCTCGTTGCAATTCTGTTGTCAAATTTTATGATCACATTTCCGTTTGAAACCATTTTTTTAATCGTATCTTCACCCGGCGCAATATTTGTTTCTTTTTCTAAATCCCCCTTGTAATAAACCTTAAGCCTGTCGGCCGTAATAGTGGTTGTTCCCTGTGTCGCCTTAACATTTCCGATAAATTCAGCGAATCTGGCTTTACTGTCGGAAACGAGCCTGTTTGCAATGATATGAATTTTTTTCTCTTCAGAGATCTGACCGGTTTTGGGTACATTTTCGGCAGCAAATGAAAAAATGGCGAAAAAAGCCGACCATATCAGAATAACAGATGTATGGCGCAATATATGAACGGCATTAAAATTATAGCGACATCGCTTCATTAATCGTCCCCCTTACTTTTCCCCGAAACCTCGTTTTCTTCGTTTTTAAGTTATAGACCATGAAGTTGGACTTCAGATCAAACATCTCTCCTGTTATTTTGACCGGTGCCTTTGCAACAAGAACACGCTTTTTATGGTGGTAATAGAGATTTTCAGTTTTAAGGGTATACTGTCCGTTTTTTACGACCACATTGCCCTTTGCTGTCATGTTGTTTGACGCTGTTTCGATAATCCCTTGTTTTGCCGTCAGATAAACCTTGCCGCCATCGTTGAGAAAAAACACGACAGACGGTTTTTCGACAATGGTCTGTTTTTGATCGCCCATGACGCGAGCCGATACCGCGTTTAACGTCCATTCTTTTTTTCCGTTTCGAGTTGCGGTATGATGAATTTCCCCGATCGATATGTTGGCCTTACTCCTTTCAATGACCGATATCAGCTCGGCATGCTGGTTAAGGAGCCGCCGGTAACCGATAAAAACAGAAATGACGATGCCAAAGGTTACAAGGATAACCGCACCGAGGAGGAGTTTCAGTTTTCGGGGGTTTTTTATATTTTCAAAAAATATCATAAGAAATGTCCAATGGCACTTTCCCAGACCCCTTGCGTCTTTAGAATTGTATCGCACACCTCCCTTACGGCCCCCATTCCACCCTTTAGCGAAGTGACCATATCCGCGTTTTCAACGACAACGCGGTGTGCATCCGCAACCGCAATAGAAAGTCCGACCCGTTTCATTATTGAAAGATCGGGCAGATCATCGCCGACAAATGCGATCGCTTCGGCCGAAAATCCGGTCTGTTCCAAAATGAGATTAATTACCTCGGCTTTATTATCAATTCCGTCATAGATATCGGTAATCCCTAAGTCGCTACATCGGTGATAAAGCGCCTTGGATCGCCTTCCGGTTATCACACAGACTTTGATCCCCGATGCTATGAGAAGCCGGATGCCGAGGCCGTCTTTAACATTAAAAACCTTGGTTTCCCGGGTGCTGTCGCTGTATACGATCCCGCCGTCCGTCAGGACGCCGTCCACATCGAGGGCCAATAATTTGATTCGTTTCAGTTTATCAATATTTTCAGTGTCATTAATGATTTTTTGCCCTGGTTTCATATACGAATTCCCAGCGGGTATAAAACATCTTTTGCAACATTACAAACATCTTCGAGTCGAAACAGCGGGTGCATGACTTGCCCGTATCAGATGAAATTTCGGATTCCTTTCAACTGTTTAAGCAGGTCGCCGATGGTGTCCAGTTGCAATGAATTGGGACCGTCGCACAAGGCCTTGTCAGGATCCTTGTGAACCTCCATAAAAATTCCGTCCGCACCGGCCGCAACCGCTGCCCGGGCAAGAACCGGCGCAAATTCCCGTTGCCCACCAGATGACGTCCCCCTTCCCCCCGGAAGCTGAATACTGTGGGTTGCGTCAAAAATAACCGGCCGGCCCGCATCCCTCATTATCTTTATGCCGCGAAAATCAACCACCAGATTGTTATATCCAAACTGGGTCCCTCGCTCGGTGATCAGGATTCGGTCATTGCCGGTGGAAGTGATCTTCTCCACCACGTTGGTCATATCCCACGGCGCAAGAAACTGTCCTTTTTTAATGTTTACCGGTTTCTTTGTTTTTGCGATTTCAATGATAAAATCGGTCTGCCGGCATAAAAAAGCTGGAATTTGCAAAATATCGACTACGTCTGCCGCACGGGCAATTTCATTTATGTTGTGCACATCTGAGAGGATCTTAAGATTCAATCTTGTTTTAATATCTGCGAGAATTTCCAGGCCTTTTTCAATCCCCGGACCGCGAAAAGAATGAATAGAAGTGCGATTGGCCTTGTCATAGGAAGCCTTGAAAATAAAGGGGATATCGAGTTGCTGAGAAACATCATTTAGATAGCTGGCGGTATGAAACGTTGTATCATAATTCTCGATGACACATGGGCCGGAAATCAGGATCAGAGGAGATCCAGGTCCGATCGAAATATCCTCTATTTTTACACTGTTATTCATCATCATTCTGATGTCTTTGAACGGATCAACGTTGCGCTGTTTTGGAGCTCGGTATCATTTATCCTGCGCATGGGCAAAAGTCAAGAAACGAAAAAGAGGTCTTGATTATAGCCGCTTTCCCTGTTATGTTCACTTAAAATTCTTTGCAAGAAAGGATGATGATAACCCATTGAAAACTAAAGGTAAAAATCTAAAATTGCAGATCGGGCTGATCATCGGGCTCGTGGTTATTCTGTCGGTTGTCTGGTTCCTATCTGTTCGACTGGAAGGGGGGGGACCTAAAATTAAAATGGAACCTTCATTTTCGTCGATCGGAATGTCAAAAAAACTTTCCATTGCCGTCTCGGACGCAAAGAGCGGCGTCCGAAACGTATCGATCGGGCTCCTGAAAGACAAAAGGGAGAAGGTTTTATTTGAAAAGTCGTTCGCCTCGGCCGGATTCTTAAGCATCGGAAGGGTAAAAGAGGAGGCGTTTACGGTTTTTATTGAACCAAAAAAGCTCGGCATGGGAGACGGGAAAGCGCTTTTGCGTTTGGCTGCCCACGATTTTTCATGGCGCGGTTGGTGGCATGGAAACCGAACATATATCGAAAAGGAAGTAATGATCGACACAAAGCCGCCAAAGGTGAATGTGCTGAGCAAAGCTCACTATCTCAGCCAGGGGGGGACCGGCCTGGTCATTTACCGAACATCTGAACCGTGTCCTGTAAGCGGTGTAATTGTCGGGGATAATTTTTTCCCCGGATACCCGGGGTTTTTCAAAGACAAAGAAATCATGATCTCATTTTTTGCCCTCGGTCATCAGCAGGGGCCGGGAACCCAGATTTTCATTCAAGCCGCCGATGCGGCTGAAAACAGCACAAAAGCGGGCTTTTCATATCGTATAAAAAAAAGAAGGTTTAGAAAAGATACTATCAATATTTCAGATCGATTCTTAAACTGGAAGATGCCTGAGTTTGAGCGTGATATCCCAAACGATCCGAAGGCAACATTGATCGATCAATTTCTGCATGTGAACCGCCAACTGCGTGAAGCAAATTTTAAAAAAATTTTGGAGATTGGCAAAAATACCGAAAAGATTTTGAACTGGCACGGAGCATTTCTGAGGCTTCCGAATTCAAAGCGAATGGCAGGATTTGCCGATCATCGGGAGTATCGATACAAAGGCAAACTCATCGATCGGCAGTTTCACCTGGGTATTGATCTCGCCTCTCTTGCCCAATCTCCGATTCCGGCAGCGAACAGCGGTAAAGTTGTTTTTGCCGACGAACTGGGTATATATGGTCAGACCGTCATTATCGATCATGGTTTCGGACTGTTCAGCATGTATTCCCATTTGAGCCGGGTGAATATACAAAAAGGGGTGAAGGTGTCAAAAGGCGACATCATCGGGCAAACCGGCCGTACCGGTCTTGCAGGTGGAGATCATCTTCATTTCAGCATATTGGTCCATAATACCTTTGTCTATCCGGTTGAATGGTGGGATGCATCGTGGATAAAGAACAATATTTTAAACAAAATCAATGACGTAAAAACAGATACGGCTCAGGCGGAAAAATAAGACATGGCCGAAACCATGAGAGCATTTATCGCCTGTGAATTTCCAAAAAATATTAAATCTGCCATCGGAAAGATACAGGAAAATCTGCGGTCGTATCGGTTGAAGGTCAGATGGATTCGGCCTGAGAATATCCATTTGACCTTGAAATTCTTAGGTAACATAGAAAGGGCGGTTGTCCAAAGCATTGCCGGTACAATTTCTGAATCCGTAAAGGGATGTGGCCCTATATCAATTTCAGCTAAAGGGATCGGTGTTTTTCCGAGCCTGAAACGCCCGCGGGTCCTATGGGCCGGCCTTGCCGGGGCGACTGACGCGCTCGGGCAATTGCATCGAAACCTGGAGGGGAACATGGAAAGAATCGGTTTCCCGAAGGAAAATAGACATTTTAAAGGGCATCTCACTCTGGGCCGGTTCAGGGGAAAAGCGGATCCAAAACAGCTCCTGGATGCAATAGAGGCATTTGAGGGGTTTAAAACTGAAGCGTTTGTCATTGATCATCTCATTTTATTTAAAAGTGAGCTTTTGCCTGCCGGGCCCCTTTACACAAAATTAATGAAGGTGAGTTTCTAAACAGAATACCAGGAGACTACTATGAATACATCGTCAGACAAGGAAAAAGCGGTGGAAACCGCTATGGCTCAGATCGAACGTCAGTTTGGAAAAGGCTCCATCATGAAATTGGGGAGCGGTGCGATAATTGATGTGCCGGCCATATCGACCGGTTCTCTTGCGCTCAATAAAGCGCTCGGCGTTGGTGGGCTGCCCCGGGGAAGAGTCATTGAGATTTTTGGACCGGAGGCATCCGGCAAAACGACCTTAGCGCTCCACGCGGTTTCAGAAGCTCAGAAAAAAGGTGGTATCGTCGCTTTTATCGATGCTGAGCACGCTCTCGACACCGCGTATGCAAAAAACATGGGTGTCAACTGCGACGAACTCCTTGTCTCCCAGCCGGATACAGGAGAGCAGGCGCTTGAAATTGCGGATATGCTGGTCAGAAGTGGCGCGATAGATGTTCTGGTTATCGACTCTGTTGCCGCTTTGGTCCCGAGGGCCGAGATTGAAGGCGAAATGGGAGATTCGCACATGGGATTGCAGGCCCGCCTTATGTCCCAGGCGTTAAGAAAGCTGACCGGTACCATCGGAAAGACCATGACCTCTGTTATTTTCATCAACCAGATTCGAATGAAAATAGGGGTAGTGTTCGGGAATCCTGAGACAACGACCGGTGGAAATGCACTGAAATTCTATTCTTCAGTCCGATTGGATATCCGCCGTATCGGCCCGATTAAGGATGGCCAGGAGATCGTGGGAAACCGAACAAGGGTACGCGTGGTTAAGAACAAAATGGCGCCTCCCTTTAAGGAAGCCGAGTTTGATATCATGTACGGTATAGGGATATCCCGGACCGGCGATCTGCTTGACACCGGTGTCGAAGCCGGTATCATAGAAAAAAGCGGCACCTGGTACTCCTATGAAGGCGAACGCATCGGTCACGGCCGGGAAAATGCCAAAACTTTCTTAGGAGAAAATTCCGATATTTTCGATTCGATTATGGCTAAAACAAAAGATGCTATCGGTTTTTCGGAAAAAAAAGAAGAAGAAAAACCTCAAAACGACCTATCCGGAGAAAAATAGCCTCCTATATGGAGTTATGCATGAGAGCTGACGAGGTTCGAAAACAGTTTTTAGATTTTTTTAAAAAGCACGACCATCAAATTGTCCGAAGCTCATCCCTTGTTCCTTCGGATGATCCCACACTTTTATTTACCAACGCCGGTATGGTGCAGTTTAAACGTTCTTTCCTCGGAGAAGAGAACCGGGGCTACAAAAGGGCAACCACATCTCAAAAATGCGTCAGGGCCGGTGGAAAGCACAATGATCTGGAAAATGTGGGGTATACGGCCCGGCATCACACTTTTTTCGAAATGCTGGGCAACTTTTCCTTTGGAGATTACTTTAAGGAAAAAGCGATAGAGTTCGGGTGGGATTTGCTGACCAACAGATACGGATTCCCGGAGGAGAAGCTGTGGGTTTCCGTTTTTCTCGATGACGATGAAGCGCATGATATCTGGCACCGGAATATCGGTGTTCCGGAGGACCGAATTGTCCGGTTTGGAGAAGAGGATAATTTTTGGGCCATGGGAAATACCGGACCCTGCGGACCGTGCAGCGAAATCCTGATCGACAGGGGGGAAGAATTTGGTTGCGGCCGACCGGAGTGCCGCGTCGGTTGTGAATGCGATCGGTACCTTGAAATCTGGAATCTGGTATTTATGCAGTTCAACCGTGATTCAGACGGGAAAATGTCGGCGCTGCCCAAACCGAGTATCGATACCGGGATGGGACTGGAACGGGTCGTTTCCGTCATCCAGAATGTAAAAACCAATTTTGACACCGATCTTATTGTGCCGATTATTGAGAAGGTTGAAAATCTTTCTGAAAGACGGTTTGGAGAATCCGCTGATGATGACGTCGCAATGAAAGTTATTGCAGATCATGCACGGGCAACGGCATTTCTGATCGGCGACGGCGTACTCCCATCCAATGAGGGAAGAGGCTACGTCCTGCGTCGGATCATGAGGCGGGCGATTCGTTACGGGCGAAACATCGGCCTGACCCGGACGTTTCTCAACCGAACTGCAGAGGTGGTGGTTGACATCATGAAATCCGCCTATCCCGAATTGTCCGAGGGGAGAGCCTTTATCAACAGTGTGATAAAAAATGAAGAAGTCCGGTTTTCTGAAACCCTCGGTTACGGCCTGAAACTGCTTGACGAGACCCTTTCGGATTTAAAAGCAAAAGGGCTTTCTGAAGTGCCGGGGGAAATCATATTCAAACTCTACGATACTTACGGGTTTCCGGTCGATATCGTACAGGATGTCGTAAGGGAGGAAAACTTAAGTCTCGATATGGAAGGGTTTGATCAATCGATGCAGGCCCAACGCGAAAAGTCCAGATCCACATCTGTTTTTTTGAAGATCAAGGATGTCTATAAGGGGCTTTCTTCCAAAGGGATAAAACCTGAGTTTATCGGGTATGACGCACTTTCAATCGATTCGAAAGTCATTGTTTTGGTAAAGGACGGAAAGGAGATAAACACGGCTGTTGAAGGTGACCGGATCGAGATCTTAACAGAGGCGACCCCCTTTTATGGCGAAGCCGGCGGACAGGTTGGAGATACAGGCAACATATCGAATGAAAATTTTATGATGAAAATTTCAGACACATTGATCGACCCAACAGGTCTCATCATTCACCAGGGTGAGGTCGTTTCCGGGCAGATCACAAAAGGGGCGACCGTCCATCTGGCTGTTGACAAAGCAAAGCGCCGTTCAACCGCGCATAATCATACGGCCACCCATATCCTGCAAGCGGTGCTTCGCCAGGTTTTGGGTGACCATATCAAGCAGGCCGGTTCCCGGGTGGCGCCGGGCGGGTTCCGTTTTGATTTCACTCATTTTTCCCAGGTCGATAGCCAAACGCTCGATCAAATAGAAGTTTTGGTCAATGAACGGATTCGTGAGAATATTCCGGTTCAGGTTGATGAGATGGATGCCGAGGCGGCTTTTAAAACCGGTGCGACAGCCCTTTTTGAGGAAAAGTACGGTGACCGGGTTCGGGTAATTTCTCTATCAACTTTTAGCAAAGAACTCTGTGGCGGAACCCATACAGGCCAGACCGGCAACATCGGCCTTTTTAAAATTGTAGGTGAATCGAGTGTTGCATCCGGCGTCAGACGGATTGAGGCATTAACCGGTGGGCAGGCGATTGAACATGTTCAGCAACTATCCGGGATCGTCCGAGATCTGTCCCTGCGGATAAAGGAAAAACCGAAAGACCTTCCGCTGAAAATCGAAAATATCCTGGATCATCAAAAATCTCTTGAGAAAGAAGTGGAGAGGCTCAAGGCGAATCTTGCCATCAAATCTTCTGAAAAATATGACGATGACATCCGATCGGTAAACGGCATGAAGGTTCTTTCAAAAAGGGTTGCCGTTGAAACGCCGGCAGCATTGCGGGATCTGGCTGATCGTTTAAAGGAAAAATTGAAATCCGGGATTGTTGTTCTCGGAAGTGTCGTCGGTGCCAAGGCGCTTTTAATCGTTGTTGTTTCAAAAGATCTGACCGACCAGTACCATGCCGGGAATATTGTAAAACAGATTTCAGTGATCGTAGGCGGCGGCGGCGGCGGGAGGCCTGATATGGCACAAGCCGGGGGGACAAGACCTGAGAATCTGGATCAGGCGCTTGAAAAGGTTTATGAGCTGTTCTAAAAAGGCAGTTCATTTACGGATTCAGCGTATAGATCGCCTCAAGCAGTTGGGTATCCATCGGAGTGCGAATGGTAAAACCGATCGATTTGCATAAATTAATCATCGATATGTTCTCATCCATCAGATAACCGATAATATTTCCCATCTCCTCATTTTTGCCGATCTCTATAAGGTAGGAGAGTAAGGCGGCGCCCATGCCCAACCGATGAAATTTATCCGCAATCATGATGGCAAACTCAGCATCGTTGCTGCCGCCGATCCTTACCAGTCTGCCGACACCGACGATATTTTTTTCAGGTCCTTGCGTTTCCGCCACCAAGATCATGTTTCTTTCGTAATCCGCAAAACAGACCCTCGAGAGCCTGTTATGATCAATTCTGCTGTCCATATGCATATAGCTGAAGTATCGCGTATATACGCTCTGTTCGGAAAGCTGCTGGTGAAACTTAACCATCAACGGCTCATCCTCCGGCTTTATTGGGCGAAAAACAACATCAGACCCATCTTTTAACTTTATCCGCTTTACATACTCCATTGGGTATGGGCGAATGGCCGGCTTTACATTACCCTTTTCATCCTCGCCAAAGACGACTACACGGGCATTCAGTGCATAAATTCCGGTCGGGCCGGCAAAAAGTGGATCGATGTAAATTTCCTTTATCCATGGCTGTTCGATCGCGAATTGCCCAAGGCGGACAAGGATCTTTTCTATTTCGACAAGATTCACCGGCTTGTCCGGCCCGTTTCCTTCCAACGCTTTATAAATTCTTGTTTTTACAATCATTTTATGGGCCAAATTCGTATTTAGAGGCGGCAGTCCAAAGGCTATGTCATGAAATGTCCTCGACAGGCCCCCCCCGGTCCCGAAGAAAAGCACCGGGCCGAATTGGGGATCGACATGGGTCCCGATCATCAGTTCGTAGCCTGCCCGCTTCACCATTGCTTGCAGAGATAAACCGGAAAAGGCATCTGGCCCGTGCTGCTTTGAAACTTCTCTCTTGATTTCAGCATATACCTGGCGGACCTCATTTTCATCCATAAGATTCAACCGGACACCACCCGCACCCGCATTCGATGGATGGTCAGCGGTCCAAAGGGGCTTTATAGCCACCGGGTAACCGATCTCATTGGCTCTGTTTACGGCATCCTCTTCACCGGTTGCAATCAAGGAAGCGAGCTGCGGAATCTCGCATATTTTCAGAATTTTTCTCGCTTCAACCTCGGTTAAGGTCGTGCGTTTTTCGGCCCTGGCCTGTTCTGAAATGTCAAAAAGGATCTGCTCCGCCGCAGAATCCCCTCTTTTTTCCAATTCGTCCAGAAGTTTAGGGGTTTCATAGAGGGAATTTAAGTTTTCCCGGTACTTCCACATGTAATTGAAAATGCGGGTCGAGATTTCAGGAAAGGGAAAAGACGGGATCCCTCCCTTTGCAAAAACATCATTCCCCCTCGAATACGCTTCTCCTCCCATCCAGCTTGCAACCAGCGGGATCTTAAGGGCTGCGGTTAATTCGGTGACCGTTTCCGCCACCCTGGTCGGGTCCACCGCCGGTCTCGGCGTTAAAACAGCCAGGATGCCATGCACGGCCGGATCGGTTGCGACCACCTGTATGGCCTTGGCGTAGATATCGGAAAGGTCATCTCCAATGCCGACAATCGGGTTTCCATGACTCCAATGGGCCGGGAGGAATTCGCTCAGTTTTTCCACGGTATCACTCGATAACCTGGCCAGCCGCCCTCCTTTTTTAATGAGCGCGTCGGTCGCCAGGTCTCCGGGGCCGCCGGCGTTGGTAATGATGGCCAGATTGCGCCCTTTGGGAAGCGGCTGCTTTTCGAGGATCTCGGCCATGGAAAAAAGATCGGTTATAGAATTAACCCTCAACACACCGGAGCGGTCGATTGCCGCATCCAGGATATCATCGCTGCGGATCAAGGAACCGATAGATGAATCGGCTGATACCGATTCGTTTTTTGATTTTCTCCCTTTGATTAAAATAATAGGCTTATTATATGCAACTTCCTTGGCGGCAGAGAGAAATGACCTCGGGTTTCCGACGGTTTCCATGTAAAGAATGATCGATTTTGTATCCGGATCGTCTCCTAAAAAATAGATGAGATCTCCCCAATCAACATCACGCATTTTTCCGACCGAGATAAATGCACTAAACCCCACATGGGCTTTATAGCTCCAATCGAGGATCGCCGAACACATTGTGCCGCTTTGACTGATGAGGCCTACCGTTCCCGGCATGGCACAATCACTGGTAACGGTGGCATTAAGGCCTGTTTTCGGAATCATCACGCCGAGGCTGTAAGGTCCGATAATCCGGATCCGATGTTTTTCCGCGATCTTAAAAACTTCCTTTTCAGCGGTCATGCCGTTCTTTGAATCTATTCTAAAAGCAGACATAATGATGGCATTTTTCAGACCGGCCCCGGCACATTCCTTTATCACCTCGGGGACCACCGGCGCTCTTGTAGCAATGATGGCAAGGTCTATTTTTTCGTCAATTGCGGATATGCTCTCATAGCTGCGGATACCAAGAACGCTTTTTCTGTTGGGATTAACCGGAAAAACGGTTCCTCCAAATGGACTTTTTATCAGGTTCCAGAGCAACGTACGTCCCACGCTGTTGTTTTTTTCGCTGGCGCCTATGACTGCAATCGTCTTGGGGCAGAAAAAACCATCGAGAGAACTGCTGTAGGCAACGCGGTCATTTTTCTTTGTTTCCATCTTTTTCTCCAATAAAAAAATCATCAAAATAGATCGCAGATATCCTTTGAGGGAGCGGAAGCCGATTTTCCAAAGCGTCAGAAAGATCGGCCACTGAATCTTCATCCAGCCACCAGTACCAGTATGCGCTGCTTTCATCGCCGTATTTTGAAAGAACGGTGTCAGGCACCCCAAATTTATTCCAGTAAAGGAGTCGGGTGTAATTGATATTCCATAAAAGAACATATGGGAAGGCGTTATAAACGATCTGATCAATTTTTCGGTAAATCTCGTTTCGTTTAGCAACATCAAATATGCTTTTTTGTTCTTCAATCAATTCATCCACCAGGCTGTTTTCAAACCCGGTAATATTGCTACCGCCTTTTCTGCTCGCTTCTTTGGATGACCACATCCCTTCCGGGTCTTTAAAGATTCCCGCTCCCCATGCCGCCCATGTCATCTGATAATTAAACTCATCCATGTCGCGTGCCCATGCTGCCCAGTCCTTTTTATCGATTATTAGTTCAATACCGACATTTTTAAGATCTTCCGCATAAATGGCTAAGAATTTTTCTGATGAAGCGGAACGAGTTAGAAATTTGAATGAAAACCGTTTGTTGTTTCTTTCCAGAAACCCGGTTTTGGAATTTACTATCCAGCCGGCCTGAGCCAGAAGATTCCTCGCTTTTTTCCTATCCAGCTCAACCGGTATATTTGGGCATGGATTCTGTTTGGTATAAAGGTCTTCATAATACGATTTATGCAGAAAATACTGGCTGTACATCAAGGTGGCATTCATTTTCCGTCGATCCAGAAGATAAGACATCGCCTTTCGAACCCTTACATCATCAAAAGGCGGCTTTCGCATATTCATGGCAAATCCCTGAAACCCGATAGGTTTGAGATTGAACACCTTCTGTTTTACAATCCAATTTTTTTCAAACTTTTCTCCCTTGGTTTCATTGACCCATAACCGGGAAGTATATACGGGGTAAAGGTCAATCTTTCCTTTTTTGAATGCTTCAAATGCATTTTCCCTTTCAGCAAAAAATTTAAATTTAATGGTCTGAAAATTGCCGATCCCTTTTGACCGGATGTCATTGAGATTCCACCAGTCATCGCGACGCGTCAGCGTAACAAAAACACCTTCATTGATATTGCCGATTCTGTAGGGTCCTGAAACAACCGGAAATTCAAAATTGATCTTATTGAAATCTTTTTTTCCATAGGCATGCCTGGATAATATAAAAAAGCCCCCGATAGCTCCCAGGTTTTTCCAGTGCACATCCTTTGCAGTGAATTGAACCGTCAGTTTATCGATCACTACCGGTGGTTTAAAGCGCTCCATATCGATTTTGTGCGGTCCGGTTAGATTCTTGGGATCGACAATGGCGTCATAAGTCCAGGAAACGTCCTCTGCGGTTACGGGCGTGCCGTCACTCCATCTGGCTTTCGGATCCATATAAAAAGTAAACGTTTTTTTATCCTCTGATATCGACCATTTCTCTGCCAACCCCGGTTCATATGCCAGGGTGATCGGATTCATGGCGAGAAGGGTCTCAAATATCGCCCCGAAAATTTGAGACGATTGAGTACTGACATCCAGATAGTAATTCAGGCTTTTCGGATACTGTGCCAGAAAAACAGAAATCTCGCCCCCGATCTCTGTATCGGGACTCGCCATCTGATTCGGTTTGGCAAACCAGTCTTTTTTCGGGAACATCTCATCGGCCTCGGCCGGAAGGGCCATGAGGAGAATGATAAAAACGAGTATTTTTTTCATTTTTATTAAATATCCTTTAACACATCGATCATTGTGAACACGCTCCCTTTTTTCCCCTCATTAACTTTTTTGTTCAGAAACATCACCGCGTCAAGGGTTCCCTTCGCATAGATTTCCCGACCGTTTACATTGTGGGTAAATTCAAAACTGACGGTTTCATCCGGCGATTTGAGCCTATAGGTATGCCAACCGTGTCCCTGAAGATATTTTTCCGGTATTCCCCAAGCTGTTTTCTGGGTTTCCGGCCTCCGTTCCTTTACTATATCTTTTTCAGAAAAAGGAATCCCCAGTTGATTAAAATAAGATGCCATTGCCTTGGCCGTACCGCTTGTGTCCGCCTTTCCCTTCTGGTGGCTTTCTTTGATTTGCAGGGAGTAGTCCTGGAAAAGATTTGGAAACGTGTTGGCAGCGTACGCCATCATCGACTGGAATCCGACAATCTGTTTGGCCATATTTGGTGCGATGACCGCCGCTATTGAAGAGGCACGAACCGTTTCTTCCAGCAGATTCCGGTCGCCCCCGGTTGTGCCCATTACAAAAGGGAGGCCATGTCGGCAAAAAAAACCGGCATTTTCATTTACCGCCGAAGGATGCGTGTAGTCTACGCTGATAAATTTCCCTTCTTTTTGCATTATAGCCGCGATTTGCGTTTCCCTTTTTTCCGGGGGAATCAGGCGAACAGAGGCGACGTCGAGTCTGAATTCAGTTTCAACGATTTCCTGCCCGGTTAAGGCCTCCGGAATCAGATCAAACCGATTATCATCAAGGATATGTTGCGCCACACTTACCGCCATATTGCCCGGAATGCCGTTTACCATAACTTTTATCCGATTCATGTTATCCCTCCATTTGGAATTTTTTCCACAACCGATTTTAATTCACAAAGCAGACCGTCTCCCGATTGTTGCAGAAGCTGTTTCAGCGTTTTGACAGCTGCGGGAATATATTGCTCAAAGTCGGTTTTTTTCTTCACTCGACTCAAATAACCGAATGCGCCGAGGATCTGCAGGTTTCTCGAAATGGCGCAGTAATCAAAGCAGGCGCAAAAACTTTTTTTCTCGATCAAAAGAATAGAAGACAATTTTTCAATAGTGTAATCCAAAAGATCAATTCGAACCGGATAGGGTAGGTCGACATACGGATCGATGAGCAGCGAAGCAAGATCGTACTGGATCGGGCCAAATCGGCCCCCTTGAAAATCGATAAAATAGATGCTGTTATTTTTTATCATGATATTTCTCGATTGCATATCCCGGTGCATAAATCCTTTCAAAGGTGATGCCAGTGCGTTTTCAGCAATCAGAAAGAAATCATCCTGCAAATCGGAAAAAGATATATTCCATTTGAGGTATCCATTTAAAAAAGCCTCAACGAAGTATCGGCATTCGTTTTCCAGAATTACGTGTTTATCGTATGTCGGCGTCTGATAGGTCCAGGAGGGATCAAAGCCTTGTTTTCCGGTAATGGAAAGCTTGATAAGAATATTAATAACTGATTGATAACAGGATATAATCTCTTTTAAGTTTTTTGATTCATTTGCAATCTTTTGAAGATTAACATCCCCTAGATCTTCTAAAAAAACAAGGCCTGAGAAGGTATCGTGGAGATAAATTTTTGGCACCGGGAGGCCTTTGTCTTCTAGATGCCGGCCGATGGCAATGAATGCATCCATCTCTGATAGGCCGTTTTTTTTTCGAATACCATGATCGGCCATGATCAGTGAACGGTTGTTTTGGATCAGTCGGAACCATTTTCGATCTGAACCATCTCCTTTCACATCTGTTTTTTTTATTTGTTTGGCAACAAAATCCGGAAACGCCTTTTTAAATGCCTTTGGCGCCATTTCTTTGAAAACAGCATCTTTATATCTTTGCGGTGTACCGATGTCCCTCCAGTAGCAATTGCGCGATATAAAAGCGCGGAGTTTTTCACCCCCGGACAGCATCTTTCTGTAGACATCGATGATGTTGGAGTATCGGTTGTCCGGGATTATACCGATAACCTCATGATTTAAAACCTGTATACCGGTAAAGGATAATTTTCTATCGGTTTTGGTGCTGCCGTTTTTTCCCCGGTCATGGAACCCGCTGATAAATCCATTTTTATTGATCGAAACAAGGTTAAATTCCGGATCATCATGTAGAACAAGTGTGACCGGATAGAGATGTTTCTTATGGAATTGATAGACTGTTTTCAAATCAATATCGGTTACAATATCGCTGTTTATTACCATTAAGGGCTGACCATTTAGAAAATCTGAAATATTTTTTATAGCGCCTCCCGTGCCGAGAATCACCGGTTCATGACGTATATGGACGGGGATGGTGTAGAGCTGTTTTGAAATAAACGACTCGATCTTGTGATGAAGATGATGGGTATTGATCATAATAGTTGAAAAGCCTGCTTGTTGCAGATTTCGAATGAGGATATCGAGTATGGGGCGCCCTGAAAGGGTAAAGAGCGGTTTGGGAATGTTTTCAGTAAATGGGAGAAGCCGCGTGCCGAAACCCGCAGCAAGTATCATCGCTTTCATCGCGTACCTGTAAATTTATGAAAATGTGCTGACAGAGTGTCTTTTAACAAAGTTATCATATAAGATCAGTTATTATAACATATCAAGTCAATTCTGTAACTTTGGAGTCAAAGCTGGTTATTGGTAACTATTCAGGGGGCTGTTGTTTTCCCGTAACGATATTGGCGGAGTCGCTTCGTATTTTCAGTGAGTTAGCAGTGGGGGAGACCGCAGCCATCCTGAGCGCAGCGAAGGTGGAATGCGGAGGGGGCAGGAATGCCACCGCTGCTAACTCATTGAAAATACCAGCGATGAAGACACCGAAGTGAAGGGGAAAGGACTGACCCCCTGAACACATACGGTTATTGATTTTGGTTTTCCCTGGTGCTAAACTGAGTAAACAGAAAAAAAGAGTTTAGGTGAGGTATTGTCCAATGAGCAAACAAGCCGATTTAAAAAATACAGAACCCGAGGGAAGAACCGTAGATCATTCGCAGGTAGTTATGTCCCAAGTTATAATGCCGGCACATACCGGGCCGGGCGGTGTTTACGCCCACGGTGGGGAAATTATTAAGTTGATGGATACAGCAGCGGGCCTGGCTGCGCTTCGCCACGCGCATCATCCGGTGGTTACCCTCAGAGTGGAAGGTATCAACTTTCATCACCCCATCCGCGTCGGCAACTATGTAACGGTCCGGGCAAAGCTGACATATACGAGCAGCTCATCGATGGAAATTCAGGTAGAGGTTTTCACCGAAGACGTACGGAAGGAAAAAGAATGGAAGGCGCTGACCGCCTACTTTATATTTGTGGCACTTGACCCCAGCGGACAGCCTCAAAAAGTGCCCCCGCTGATTGTTACATCCAAAGAGGAACGACGCTTGTTTGAATCCGGTGAGAGCCGGCATAGCACCTGCAGAATAGACGACCAGACCCGGACACTGTGTGCCCTGGATTGAGATGCAAAGATTATATTCTTAAGTTGAACGTACAGTGAACACATTAATCAGTGTTAACGATCTAACGATAAAATTCGGCGGATTGGTCGCTATTCACGACGTCAGCTTTCAGGTTGCAGCTGGTGAAATCCATGCTCTGATCGGACCCAACGGCGCGGGTAAGACGACCATTTTAAACATGATCAGCGGCCTATATCGCCCTGCAGAAGGCCGCATTATTTTCAATGGCCAATCGATCGTGGGTCGATCGCCCCATGTCATCACCCGACTCGGAATCGCTCGTACATTTCAGAATATCCGGGTTTTTGAGGGGCTCAGCATACTTGAAAGCATAATGGTGGCCCGGCAGGTTCGAAGCTCTGTTAACCTGATTTCCACACTGCTTAAAACCCCCAGCGCCCGCAGGGAGGAGAGAGACATCGTCAAAAAGGCGACCCAAGCGCTTGAACTTGTGGGGCTTAACCACAGAAAGGAAATGGATGCGATAAACCTGCCCTGCGGCCAAAAACGTTTGATGGAAATTGCCAGAGCGCTGGCGACCGGGCCGAAATTGCTCCTGCTTGATGAACCCTCCGCCGGCCTGAATGAAAAAGAGACCCGCGATCTCGTTGAATTACTCGACCAGCTCCGCAAGCAGGGTATGACATTGATATTGATCGAACACAATATGCGGCTTGTTATGAATGTTTCAGATCGAATCAGCGTGTTAGACCATGGCGACAAGATTGCTGAAGGCAAACCGGCTGAAATTCAGCATAATCCAAAAGTGATCGCAGCCTATTTGGGTACGGACAATTATCATGCTTAAGTTAGAGAAGGTTGACATTTTTTATGGTAATGTTCAGGCCCTAAAAGCGGTAAGTTTAAATGTCAAAACGGGCGAAATAGTAACGTTGATCGGGGCCAATGGAGCTGGAAAATCGACTATTTTAAAGGCCGTCTCGGGTCTGATCCGAACAAAGAGCGGCTCGATCAACTACTTTGAGGAAAGCATAAAGAATATGCCGACAGAGGCTATCGTTGCCAAAGGCATTTCACATGTCCCCGAGGGACGGCGTATATTTCCCGGTTTGACAGTGTTCGGAAATCTTGAAGTGGCCACATCGTCATGGAGACGGGTTGGAGAAAGCTTTGAAAAAGACCTTAAAAATGTATTCACGCTTTTCCCCCAACTGAAAGCCCGGATCGACCAACTTGGGTGGGCCCTGTCAGGTGGAGAACAGCAGATGCTGGCCATTGGGAGAGGACTGATGGCAAGATCTAAACTGCTCCTGTTGGATGAGCCGAGTCTGGGTTTGGCCCCGAAACTGGTAAAATCGGTCTTTGAAACCATAAAACAGATCAATGAGCAGGGTACAACGATTTTACTGGTCGAACAGAATGCTTTCGCCGCACTTCAACTTGCAGACCGGGGCTATGTTTTGGAAAACGGGCAGATTGTTCTATCCGGATTGATCAAGGATCTGACTACAAACAAGAAAGTGAGAGAAGCTTTTTTAGGTGGCTGAACAGTCACATCAAAAAAAACCAAACAACATGAAAATTAAATCTTTTAATACCAGATCTGAAGGGTATAAAATTGAGGGCAATATTCATTTTCCTGTCAATCATCAATCCGCACCCTGCGTGATTTGCTCCCACGGTCTTTTTAGCAGCAAGGAAAGTTCCAAATTCATTGCAATGGCCGACCATCTTGCCGGTGAGGGGTTTGTAGCTATTCGCTATGATCACAGGGGGTGTGGGGCGAGCGAGGGAAAAATCGAAAAGACCACTGTCAGCGATCGATTGAAAGATTTGGATTCGATTCTCAGGTTTGTCGGTCAGCGGTTCCCCAGTACACGAAAAATAGGGCTTTTCGGGAGCAGCATGGGTGGATATATCTCCCTTTTAAAAGCGGCTCAAACTCCCCTGATATCGGCGGTTGTCGTTTGGGCGACGCCTTATAAGTTGGGGAGAACCAGAAGTGATTATAACGAAGAGGGTTATCCGCTTCTCAAGAAAAGGTTTTATGAAGATCTAAACAATCATAACCTTCTTAATATGCTGAGCAGGATAAAGCGTTGTTTTGTCCTGCATGGTCAAAAAGACGAATTGGTTCCGGTCCGGCATGCAGATAAGATTTATGA
>CAZSON010000013.1:0-26519 GCA_964608375.1 uncultured Desulfobacter sp.
CAACAGATTTTGCAAGAAAAGAGCTCGGCGCCGATGCCCAAACCATGGATCCTGCCGAGGCCATTCGGCTTTGCCGCCTGCATTTAAATGGATCTGATAAAGCGGCGAAGGTATAGCCAGAATCAGGACAACCATCGCTTTCTCCGGTGGTAGTGTTTCACATCCCGGTAACTTTTTTTCCCCACCGTTGTCAAACCGAGATAAAATTCCCGTACATCGGCATTATCTTTCAGGGTCTCGCTGGCGCCATCCAGGACGATCCGTCCATTTTCCATGATATAACCATATTGAGCAAACTGAAGGGCCATGGCGGCGTTTTGCTCGGCCAGGAGCATGGCCACATTCTCTTCACGATTCAATCGGACAATGATTTCAAAAATTTCCTGAACCAGCAAAGGCGCCAGTCCCATTGATGGCTCATCCAAAAGGATCAGCTTGGGCCTGGCCATCAGCGCCCTGCCGATGGCACACATCTGCATTTCTCCCCCGGAGATATAACCGGTTTTGACTTGACGTCTGTCCACCAGCCGGGGGAAATATCGATAGACCCTATCGAGCGATTCTTTGATCTCTTTAAAATCGTGCCCGCGGGTGTAGGCACCGGTGAGAAGGTCATCTTCAACGCTCAGGTGCTCAAAGGTACGCCTCCCCTCCATCACCTGAATCACCCCGAGCTTTACCACCGAAGGGGCATACATCTTGTCAATCCGTTTGTCTTCAAATTCCACCGTCCCTTTGGTCACCTCACCCCGCTCTGCCTTCACCAGATTGGAGATGGCCTTCAAGGTGGTGGTTTTGCCGGCGCCATTTGCCCCCAATAGGGAAACAATACCCCCCCGGGGCACCGTAAGAGAGACACCCTTGAGCACGAGGATGACATGTTCGTAAATCACCTCGATATTGTTGACTCTCAGTAGAGGAGTTTCTTCAATTGTCATGCGGCTTTTTCTTTTCACCCGGTCGGACTTTTTGCTGTTAACAGATTGAGATGGGTCAGGGACCAAAAGTGGCTCCCTGACCCGCAGGGTTCGTTCTTCAGATTACTTGCAGTCTCTCGGTGTAATCCCTTTTTCTTTGGCATACTTTGCTGCGGATGCTTTTATTCTTTTCCACACAAAATCGGTCATCGGTGTTTCACTACCGGCAGGCACCCATTTTTCACCATCCCACTGCTGGAACAGGACCACATTGCCACCCTCATGATTTGTACAGGAGTTTTTAACCGGTGCCATAAACCCCTCCAGCCCGAGCGCCTTGATCCTCTCGGCGGTGATGTTCAGGTGCTCCATGCCGTACTGCATTTCTTCTCCGGTCAGCACTTTATTGCCGAATTTTTTGTGAGCCGTTCGCATGGCCTCTTCATAAATCACACCGCCATAGATGCCCCGACTCCAGTACACGGAGCCGACACGGGTGAAGGAGATATGTCCCTTCATTTTACCGTAAACCTTATCGATGATCTCCTTGATCAACGGAAAGTCTCTTCCCGATCCATGAAAATTGGCGGAATAATAGCCTTTGGCGGCCGGGCCGGCGGGAAGGACATCCTCTTCGGAGCCACACCACCACACACCGAGGATACGGTCCCTCGGGAACCCGAGACGGGCGGCTTCTTTCAGGGGCACGGTGCAGGAGACCCCCCAGTTGCGGTTGATGACCCAGTCCGCCTTGAATCTTCGGACAATATCCATCCACTGGGCCTTTTGATCAATACCCGGCCAGGGAACGGGAAAGTGTTTGACCGTAAAACCGTATTTTTTGGCCAGCGCATCCAGCATCGGTTTGGTCTCCTGGCCATAGGGGACATCGATGTGCAGGTTGGCGATCTTGAGCCCTTTCAATTTGTCCATCCCCCCCATCTGCTTGCCGATAAATTTGATTTTGGCTGAATTTTGAGACCAGTAATTAGTCGGGGTGGTAAAGACGTATGGGAAAACCGTCCCGTCTGAGGCATCTGCCCGGCCATACCCCATCGAATGCACCGGAATCTTATCCTTTGTGGCACGATCAATCAGTGCATAGGTGATTCCCGTACTAAAGGGTTGCACATAAATCATCCTGTCCTTCAGGCGCTCGTAACACTCAACCCCGCGTGCTGTGTTATAGGCGGTTTCACACTCTTCCCACTTGTATTTGATGCCATCGACCCCGCCCTGCATGTTTCTCAGCTCCATAAAATCTTCCCAGCCGCTGCCAAATCCGCTGCCACCTGCGGCAAAGGGGCCTGTGCGATAGATCAAAATACCGACAAACTGCGTGGGTCCTTCCTTCTCAGCGGCTATGCTCTGTCCAAGGCCTATCACCAGACAGATCATCAACACCATAGGTATCATGATTAAGAAAAATTTTCGTACCATTTGTTCCCTCCTCTCTTTACGGTTAATGGTTGAATAAAGGTTTAATAGAAGCGTAAGACTTCTATTTCAGCTTTGGGTGTTCAAACCATCGAATCAACGGTTTAAGTGCCCAAACACTCGTCATGCTAATAGGGAAACGGCCACAGACGCATCTTGTCTTTGATGGTATGCCAGAGTCTGGCCATCCCATAGGGCTCCACAATGAGGAAAAAAACAATAAGCCCGCCGAATACGATCGCCTCACTATTGGCACGAAGATCCGACGGCGCCCGCTTCAGAAAGACCAGCATGGTCCGGTTGATAAAGATGGGCAACAGGGTCATAAACCCCGCTCCCAAAAAGGCTCCCAATACCGACCCCATGCCGCCGATGATGATCATCCCTAAAAGATAAAACGAGAGCATGAGGTTGAACTCCTCAATATTGGCTGCACCGTAATAGGTCAGAGTGATCAAAGCTCCGGCAATTCCGGCGTAAAAAGAACTGACTGCAAAGGCGATCAGTTTATGCCGAAACAGCGATACTCCGATAATCTCAGCCGCTACATCCATGTCACGGATGGCCATCCAGTTCCGGCCCAACTGGCCGCGCACCAGGTTTTTCCCAAAGACCGTCAACAAGACCATGATGCATAAAACCAAATAATATTTTTTTACGGCGGTATCGATGACTAAGCCGAAAATATAGATATCCGGCGCATTGATAGTGCCGAATACACCGCCGCTGACCCACTTCCAGTGGGTGAGAACCCATTCAATAATAAACTGTGCGGCCAGGGTGGAGACGGCTAAATAAAAGCCCTTTAGGCGAAGTGAGGGAATGCCGAAAACAGTTCCCGCGCCGGATGAGACGATGCCGCCACCCAGAATGCTCAACAGGATCGGCACATGATATCGGCTATAAAGAATAAGCGAAGCATAGGCGCCCACCGCCATAAAGGCGGCGTGCCCAATGGAAATCTGTCCGGCATAACCGGTCAGAATATTGAGTCCCAGGGCTGCCATAGAGAAACAGAAAAACGGGATCATGATACTGCTGAGCCAGTAATCACCGGCAAAAAAAGGGATCACCCCAAAGGCGAGGACCAGTATGACACCCATTCCCCATCGATCAAGCGGAATGGGGAAGATAGCTAAATCTTTCGCGTAGGTATCTTTATAATTGCCGCATTCTCGGTAAAACATCGCTCATACCCGCTCAATAATTTCTTTACCGAACATCCCGTAAGGCTTAAACCACAGGAATAACAGGGCCAACAGATAGGGGAAAAAGGTTTGAATCCCGCCGCCCACATACGGCCCGATATAGACTTCGGCCAGATTCTCACCGGCCCCGACAACCAGGCCCGCCAGGATAGCGCCCGGGATGCTGTCGATGCCGCCCAATATCAGAACCGGCAGGGCCTTGAGGGCGATAAGGGAAAGACTGAATTGAACCCCGAGCCGCGTTCCCCAAGCCACCCCGGCCACGGTTGCCACGATGCCGGCAATGACCCAGGTCACCGCCCAGGCCCGGAGCAAGGGAATGCCCACCGATAGTGCCGCTTCGTGGTCATCGGCGACCGCCCGGAGCGCCCGACCGGTCCGGGTTTTTTGGAAAAACAAAACCAGCGCAGCCACCAATATAGCTGCAATACCGCCAAAGGTCAAATCAAATGTGCTGAGAAATACGCCCTTGACTTCCCAGGTAATCTCCGGGATACCGATATTTAACCCCTTGGCGTCAGTTCCCCAGATCGCCTGCCCCACACCCTGAACCAGAAATGACAGTCCTATGGCAGCCATAAAAAGGATCAGTGATGGTCGGGCCACCAGCGGACGAAAGATAATAAAGACGGTGGCATATGCCAGAAGGGTCATGATGGCGATGGTGCACAAAAGGGCAAGCCAGAGAGGCATGACAGTAAGGAAACCGACCAGGGCCAAACCGGCCAGGAGACTCATATCGCCCTGAGCGAAATTAAAAACGTCCGACGCTTTGTAGATCAGTGCAAACCCTATGGCCACCAGCGAATACATGATGCCCACTAAAAGTCCGTTGATCAGTACCTCAAAGAAAAAGGCCATTGATTCATTCCTCGAAGACGTCCTTAAAATTGCATCTTTCGCTCATTTCCCTTGGTTATCGGCCTCACCCAGATAGGCATGAATGACCTTTGGATCCGCCTTGATTTCATCAGGCATTCCCTCGGCGATCTTGTTCCCGAAATCTAGTACCACGATACGATCACAGATATCCATGACCACCCCCATATCGTGTTCGATGAGGGCGATGGTGTAGTTCAACTCCTCATTGGCATCCAGTATGAAACGAGCGATATCCTCCTTTTCTTCCAGGTTCATGCCGGCCATCGGTTCATCCAGGAGCAAAAGTTTCGGTTCTGCCGCCAGAGCGCGACCCAGTTCGACTCTTTTTTGCAGACCGTAAGGCAGCATACCAACAATCTGTTTTCGGATATTTTCGATCTCTAAAAAATCGATAATCCACTCAACCTCTTTTCGGTGCGCGACCTCCTCCTTTTGGCTCATACCCCAGTAAACCGCCTGCGAAAAAAATCCCGAATGCATCTTCTGGGTGCGGCCCACCATAATGTTGCACCAGGTGTCCATTCCCTTGAACAGGGCCAGATTCTGAAAGGTTCGAGAAATCCCCATGCCTGCCACATGATGAGGTTTGATTTTGCGGGGTCTCTCCTTGCCTTCAAAAATGATGCGGCCTTTATCGGGGGTATATACCCCGTTGATGATGTTTAATAACGTGGTTTTGCCAGCGCCATTCGGTCCTATAATCGCCATGATTTCACCAGGGTAGACCTCTATGCTGACCCCGTTGAGCGCTTTCAGCCCCCCGAAACTGATGTGAATATCTTCCAACTTTAATATAGGTTCCGTATGCTTATTCACGGTCAGTCTACCCGACTAAAATGTTTCCGCATCGCGGATTTTAAGGGTTGCCCTCATGGTGGTTGTTCTTCCATCCTCATAGGTAAAGTTCGCATCAACCTCCACACTCTTTTTTTCCGTGTAAAGGGCCTCGATGAGATTGGCATACTTTTCGGCAACGAATTTTCTTCTTACTTTTCGCGTGCGGGTGATTTCGCCATCATCGGGATCAAGTTCCTTGTGAAGCAGTAAAAATCGTCTGATCTGAGCACCCCTCAGTTTTTCATCCTGGCTCAGGCTTTTATTTACGCGAAGGATGCCTTCATAGACCAGATCGTAGACAGCAGTCTTCTGGGCAAGGTCCGTGTAACTGGTGTAAGGAATATGTTTCCTTTCAGCCCAGTTTCCGACCGCCCCATAATCAATGTCGATAAATGTGGTTACATAATCCATCCCTTTTCCATGGGCTACCGCCTCCTTGATATAAGGGCTGAATTTTAGCTTATTCTCAATGTATTTGGGAGCAAACAGGGTACCGTCGGTTAATTTGCTGACATCCTTGGCCCGATCGATGATTTTAAGATGGCCCTGCTGAGTAATATAGCCGGCATCACCTGAAAAAATAAAGCCCTCCTTCAGCGTCTCTTCTGTGGCCTCCGGATTTTTAAAATATCCTATAAAGTTTCCCGGGCTCTTGTAGGTCACTTCTCCGTTTTCAGAGATCTTTATATCAACACCGGGAGCGGGAGTGCCGACCGTTTCGGGGTCTATATCGCCGTCTTTTTGAAGGGAAATAAAGGCAGCACTCTCGGTCATGCCGTAAAGTTGTTTCAGGTTCATCCCCAGGGATCTAAAAAATTCGAATATCTCCGTGCCGATCGCCTCCCCGGCGGTATAGGCAACACGAACCCTATTCATGCCGAGGTTATCCAGAAGGGGGGCATAAATAAGATATTTGCCTAACTGATAAAGGATCTTCAGATTGATCGGCACCGTCTTGTGAGTCATTCTCAGTCTTTCAACCTTACCGGCTACATGCAGAAAAAAATGAAATATCTTTCGTTTAACCCACGCCGAATCCTCCATTTTGATCATGACCTGGGTTAACATGTTTTCCCAGACTCTGGGGGGGCAGAAAATATAAGTGGGTCCGATTTCTCGCATATCATTTACGACGGTGGAGGTGTCTTCGGGGCAGTTCGGTGTAAATCCGGCGACCATGGCCATGCCGTACGAAAAGATGTGATCCCCGATCCAGGCCATCGGAAGATAAGCCATAATTTCTTCATCTTCGGTAAGCCCATCAAATTCAATAAAGCCTTTTGCCGCCCTCACCACCGCCCGATGTCGGAGCAATACCCCTTTGGGATTCCCGGTTGTTCCGGAGGTATAGGCAATGATAGCGATATCCTCAGGTTTTCCCTTATCGACTTCATCGATGAAATAGCCGGGGGTTTTTTTGCCAAATTCTCTGCCGAATGCTTGAACCTGCGTAAATGACATGAGGAATGATTCGGTATAATTGCGCATACCTTTGGGATCGTCATAAAAAATGTATTCCAGGTGGGGGATTTTTTTCTTTAATGATAGAAGTTTGTCCGACTGTTCCTGGTCTTCAGCCAAAGCAAATCTAGCCTCTGAATGGTTAAGGATGAAATGAAGCTCCTTTTCAATGGCATCCTGATAAAGAGGAACAGGGATACCTCCCAAACACTGGGATGCGGCCAAACCCCAGTAAAGCTGCGGTCGATTATCGCCAATGACGGCCATTTTATCACCACGCTGAAAACCAAGAGCTGCCAGTCCCAAAGCAAAATCTTCGACTTGCTCTAAGTAATCCTGCCAGTAATAGCACTGCCATATGCCATAATCCTTTTCGCGGATGGCGATTTTGTGATGGCCGTATTTTTTAGCGTTATCTAGAAGGATTTGTGGAAATGTTTTGATGGAATCAATCATGAATGAGACCCACACCCTTTCAGCGCTTCAATGTGCCGGGATGATAGATAGTTTTTTGGAAAATTGAGATGACCCTATCTATATTGCATCTGCGTGTTAGGAAACACTTTCCCAAAAATTATTTTACTATTCCAAAAATCAAACCCCCCAAAGGGGCTATATAAATATCGCTTATTCTGGAAATGAGCAATCCGTGTGGATCTAAAGCAATAAGGTTGTACTGAAGGTTATGGGTATATTGTCCAAGTTGTTTTATTCGATGAATTTCAACATTGTCAAGGAAATATTTTTTATCATAAGAGATGGAAAAAATCAATTTCCATTTTTCGGTTCATCTTGACAAAAAAAGAGAGCAACCCTAAAGTGCATTTGAACGGTTGAACCATTTTTTTTTGCGAGGAATATAATGACTCAAAAGACATATTTTGATTAATTTGGATCGTATATTGGGTCGTATAATGGGAAGTGGCCCAGGATACGGCGGTGACTGCCAGCAATAAAAAATGGGTGACAAATAAGAAAAAGAACTTATTTTCTAATAAACGATCGAACAATAGGAGGTTTCAATCAATGGAAAAACAGACATTTTCAATACCAAACATATCTTGCGGTCATTGTGTCATGACGATCAAAAACGAACTGAGCGAATTGGAGGGTGTGAAAGCCGTGGAAGGTGATCCGGAGATGAAACAGATTACAGTGGAATGGGAGGTTCCGACGACTCAGGAAAAAATTCAGAGTACGCTCGAAGAAATCAACTATCCCGCTGCTTAATCCGGGGGGGGGGATAAAATGGTCGGTTAATTTTGTCCGGTGAAAAAAGGTGTATGTCAACCTATACAGAAAGATCTTTCTTTTTCATTTCAAATTCTGTTTTATCTATTTCACCTCGTGCGTAACGTTGCTGTAGTATATCAAGCGCTTTGGAGCCGCCCTGGACGGTTTTTTCCCCTTTACTAGTGGTTTGAACCAACCATTTAACCAGAAACACCAGGCCGACGATGATGAACACCCAAAATGCTATCATCATAATCATACCGATCCATCCCATCCCCCATCCACCCATCATTCCAGGAAAAAAGGGGCATGATCCGTACTGCCCGGATTGAGCTAAAGCGTGATTCCAGGGAAACAAAACAAAAAGAAAAATCAGATACTTTTTGATTTCAGGTGGTGAATATAAAATTTTCATCGGTCCCTCCAATAAAATGCTTATCTTTTATATTTAAGAGGTAAGCTCGATATGTCGTGTTGTCAAACAGGAAATCATTTAAAATAACGGTAAAATTCAAAAAAGGAGATGTAAAAATGAATATGATAAAAAATAGGGGGAAAAAGCCGGTATTAAAATTTGACCGGTTTATGATCCTGATAGTTGTCGGCTTTTTTGTAATGACAAATTTTATCTGCCTTCCCGATGTTGAAGCAAAAAAAGAAGTCGGCCCTATTGTACCGAGCAGTTTCAGTGACCTTGCCGCCCGGGTGAGTTCTGCTGTTGTTAATATTCGGACGGTCAAAACCCTTAAAGGGGGCGGACGTGTCTTCCGTCAGTTTCGTCCGAATCCCCATGGAAAGGATGATCCGTTTCGCGATTTTTTTGATAAATTTTTCGGAGAAAGGGACCAGCGGGAGTTCAAACAGCGAAGTCTCGGCTCAGGCTTTGTTATTGATAAGAAAGGTTTTATCGTAACTAACAATCATGTAATCGAAAATGCAGATAAAATTAAGGTAAAATTAAATGACGGCAAAGAGTTCGATGCAAAAATTGTGGGACGTGACCCGAACACCGATATTGCTTTAATTAAGATCGAATCACCCAATGGTCTTCCGATGATTGAGTTGGGCGATTCAAATGCATTGAAAGTCGGTGAATGGGTGGTGGCGATCGGTAGCCCATTTGGGCTGGAGCATACGGTAACGGCCGGTATCGTCAGCGCAAAAGGGCGCGTTATCGGTTCCGGGCCGTATGACGATTTTATACAGACAGATGCTTCTATCAACCCCGGAAACAGCGGAGGTCCTCTTATCGACATGTCAGGCAAAGTAGTGGGGATCAATACGGCGATTATCGCCAGCGGCCAGGGGATTGGGTTTGCCGTACCGATAAACATGGCAAAACAGATTATTGAACAGCTCAAAGAGAGCGGAGAGGTCAGCAGGGGTTGGCTCGGTGTTGGAATTCAGCCGCTCAGTGATGAGATGGCTGAATACTATGGAATTAAGGACAAGAAAGGCGCACTTGTGGTTGAGGCTTTTCCGGATCATCCGGCATACAAAGCCGGGATCAGATCAAAAGACATTATTATTGAACTAAACGGGATGATGATTGAAAACAGCCGGGATCTCACCCGAAAAATAGCCGCAATTCCGGTTGGATCGACGGCTGAAGTAAAGGTCCTGCGGGAGGGAAAACCCAGGACATTTGAAGTTGTGATCGGAAAGAGAGATGATAAAAAGATTTTCGCTGAAGGGCACCGAAAAGAACCGGAAAGTGAACTGGGCATTCGTGTATCCAAAATAACGCCCGAAATGGCACAGCGATTCGGGTTAAAAGAAGCCGAAGGCGTTCTTGTTCTTAGCGTCGAGGAGCAAAGTAAGGGCGCTGAAGCCGGTGTTTTGATGGGCGATATAATAAAGGAGATCAATCACCAGCCGGTCAGTACGGTAGAAGAATTCAGCAGCGCAATTGCAAATATTAAAAAAGGGGAGGCATTTAATCTGTTCATCTGGAGAAGGAACGCGGGGTTTTTGGTTGTCAAAATAACAAAATAAACGCTTATTAGGGTCTTCATATTTCTACCAGGGAGCTATGGGTCGTATGGTATGGCTTAAATGGATTTTTTAGAAATAGTCCTCATAGCCGTTGGATTGGCTATGGATGCATCTGCCGTATCGCTTGTAGCAGCTGCTTCAGGATATGCCAAAAATCGCCGCTCAGTTTTTAGATTATCGTTTCATTTTGGATTATTTCAGTTTTTGATGCCAATTTTTGGCTGGATGCTTGGCCGAAGTGTTGTTCGCTATATCTTTTCGATCGATCATTGGATTGCATTTTGTCTGCTGGCCTTTGTCGGAATTAAAATGATTCGATCCGGGCTTAAACCGTCGGAACATAGCCTGAAAAACGATCCATCCAAGGGTCACACCCTAGTCATGTTATCCATCGCGACGAGCATAGACGCACTTGCGATTGGGTTAAGTCTCGCTGTGCTGAAAGTCAATATTTGGTATCCCAGCGCCGTCATCGGGCTTATAACAGCCGCGCTTTCTTTGGCGGCGATAAAACTCGGGAATCGGCTGGGAATAGTGTTCGGGCAGCGAATGGAAATTATCGGAGGGATAATTTTGGTTGCTATCGGTTTACGTATACTGCTATCCCACTTGATGATATTATAAAAAGATTGCGAATGTTTCTCGCAACCTCGGATTTTAAGTTAGCAAGCGAAGCAATAATGAACCGAATTCATTGTTAGCGGAGGGAAATTGAATAATTTAAAAATTACCATATTGGGCAGTGGTGGATGTATCAATAACGGGTTGCCATATAACTCATTTATCATCAATGACAATTTTTTAATAGAAGTTCCTCCCGACATTATGCTCTCACTGAAGACATTGGATGTCGATATCAATCTGATCGATACTATTTTTATTTCTCATTTGCATGGCGATCATACGTTTGGATTACCCTTTTTGATTATTAACAGGTGGATGAAAAGCGAACAAAAGAAAATGCACACCCCGCTCACCATTTTAGGTCCAAACGGTATTGAAAGGTATGTCAAAAAGATCACGGAAGATGCATTTACAACCGCCAATCCATGTTATAAATGGCTTGAACAGAATATTACCTATAGCACCATCCAGCCTGATGTCGCCATGACACTTGAAAATCTTAAACTTTCGTGTTTTGGGTTGCGGCATGTCATAGAGAGTTATGGTTTCTTGCTAGAAAATAGAGATGAAACAATATTTTCGTACATTGCCGATACCACATGGTGCCGGCAAGTCGAAAAGATATTAGAAAGGCGACCCAAAATAGTCTTTATCGATATGAATGGCGGTAATTCGAATGTTCATATTTCGCTCAAAGAGGTAATTGAAAAAGGACTGCCAATAACACAGGGCAAAACGACTTACTATGGCATGCACCTGGCTGAAGAATTTGAGCATCGTGGTTCCCACATATTGTGCGGAAAACAGGGAGAAGAAATTGTTATCCGATATTAGCCAAAATTGAGAGCCTTTTTTTTATTTTATCCAACTCGTAAATTCGTCAGCAGATCCTCTCTCTCTTTCAAAACAATTGACCGGTTCGTTGAGCGCCGGCCACCCGATAGCAGCCCCCATTATTAAAACTTTGGTCTCTGGAATGGAGAAAATTTCATGCGCAATTTCAGGATACATCACGGTGGCAGCCATTATACAGGTCCCAAGCCCCCTGTCATGAGCGAGCAGGCAAAAGGTCTGGAGGAAAATTCCAACATCGAGCATGGCATACTCGATCGAGAGTTTTTTATCGATTGTTATCAAAACCATGGCGGGCGCATCAAACAGAAAAAACATATTTGCAAAATGCTCAAATCTCTTCTTTTTATCTTTTCGGTCGATGGAAAGAGAACCCAGGACGCTTTTCCCCAAATCTTTATATCTTTTCTCAAAAGAAGATGGCCAGCTTTGAGGCATAGGAATTTCAGCCTTTGGGGGTTTGTGGGAAAGCATTGCCTCTCTGTTTTTCTTTTTAAAATGTTCCAGCGGTTCGCCTGCAGCGATTACGATCTCCCAAGGCTGGGTATTACCCCAGGAAGGAGACCACAAGGCGTCGGCAATTAAATCTTGAATGATTTCATCAGGTACAGTTTTTTGGATAAAACGCCGAATGCTTCTTCTCCCGCGCACAACTTCTCGAAGTTCCATAAACACTCCCTTTTTACTTTATGCTTGATGCGGCTTTTCTTAAAAAATACCAGGTGCGAAAGTTGAGTAATTATTATGCGACTCTTTTGGCCACTTCCCCGTTTTTTGGTTTGAACATATCGTCATCTAACGGAAACGAGTTCTCGGGCCACTTGAACCGCTTCTGCCGCGTCTTTGGCATAACCGTCCGCACCTATTTTGTCGGCAAATTTCTTGTCTATCGGTGCACCGCCGACAATTACTTTGACGTTGTCCCTCAATCCTTCAACTTCCAGGGTCTCAATAACTTTGCTCATTTCGGGCATCGTGGTCGTTAATAATGCGGATAAACCTAAAATATCAGCCTTTTTTTCTTTGAGTATCTGAACTAGATTTTCAATCTTTACGTCCACGCCTAAATCAATGACCTTAAAACCGGCGCCTTCCAGCATCATGGCCACCAGGTTTTTCCCGATATCATGGAGATCGCCTTTAACCGTACCCATGAGGATCGTTCCTTTGGTTTCGATTTCTTCCTCTGTTAATAACGGCTTGATTTTTTCGAGCCCTAATTTCATGGTCATGGCAGACACCAGCATTTCCGGCACATAGATTTCACTATCGGCAAATCGCTTACCGATGATATCCATGGCGCTGATGAGAGCGTCATTGATAATTCTGTTCAGGTCGATACCGGAATCGATGGCGCTTTGAACCTGCGCCTCGATTTCCTTGTGTTTTCCATTGACAACCATCTCTTTGAGAATTTCAAGAATTTCACTCACGTCTGATTTCCTCCTCGTTGATTTGAATCGGATAGGAACCATATTTTAAAGCGGTGTTCCGCATCGCCATATAATTTTCAAAATTTGCCCAATCCGGTACGGAATTGCCCGATCCGAGACAAAATCCACCACCCGGAGCGACATTTTCAATCAGTCCTTTTACCACGGTCTCTACTTCCGGTGGGGTGCCGCTTCGCAACAATTCATTGGCCACATTACCCGCGAGACAGATTCGATCACCGAACATTTCTTTGAATTTTACGATATCAAGGCAGGTCGGATCAATAGGTTGAATCAAATCCACACCGATACCGATGATGTCCTCCATCAGTGGGTTCAGGTCTCCATCCGAATGCATGAAAAACAGGCGGTCTTTTTCATGACACCGCCGGGCCATTTCCCTATACCATGGAAATACGTGGTCTCGAAACGCTTGTGGAGAAATCATCGGACCGGTGCCGAAGGCAAGATCATCAACCACCCATACCGCAGCGATATGCGGCATTGCAAAAATCTGTTCAAGACCGGCAAACTGGATTTCCGCCACTTTTCTGAAAACATCCGCCACCAGCTGCTCATCTATTATCAATGATGTGGCAAAATGGTTGAATCCCATTAACATCCATGTCAGTGTAAATATTTTGCCGGAAAGGGCGACGACTTTCATTCCTTCGGGCAGAAGGTTTTTTGATTTGTGAAAAATTTCAAAATCAAGTTTGGCAGCGACTTCCCAGGGAAATCTTTCAAAGTCCTCCCGGGTTTTAATAAAGCTGGTAATCTCAAGGTTCCAGGACTCATCCCGGTCGGCATCCGGAGAATCCGCCAGCATCACCTCACGAATCACCTTTGAAATTTTTGATTCTTTGGTGACTTTTCCCGGCTGCATCATACCGACGGTAAGCGGAATAAAATCATATCCTGCTTTCATCCAAAACTCAACCTGAGACTCCAGGTCATCCGGGGTGACCTCCCGGCCTAAAAATTGACTTTGGATCGAATAGTCGATAAGCGCTTCCACCAGGGGGACCCTGTCCGGTTCTTCATGGCGAGCGGTCTTCCGTATCCGCTCAAAATCCGGTTTGAAATCCATGGTTGCCTCCTTTCTGAAAAAACCAATCTCTCCCTAAACCCCTTTTCCCGGGGGTCCTTATTTAAACATCATGCTGGGAAGCCACAACGACACCTGCGGAAAAATAACCACTATGGCAAGGGCGGCGAATGTCAGCCAGAGGTAGGGCAGGTTGGCCCGATAGATCTTGCCTACGGAGATCTCGTCGCCGACCACGCTTTTTAAGTAAAAGATCGACGGCCCGAAGGGTGGTGACAGATATGAGATATGCATGTTCATGCAAAAAACCACTCCGAACCAGACATTGTTGAAGCCCAGGTCCAAAATGATCGGTACGAACAGGGGCATGGTCAGGAGAACAATGCCGATCCAGTCCAGGAACATGCCCAGGAAGATCATGATCAACTGCATGCCGATGATGACGCCCCACTTACCGAAGGGAAGGGCCATGACCGCGTTTCGGACGAACTGATCTCCTCCGGCAAGGGTATAAATACCGATGATGGTCTGAGCCCCAAAAAAGAGCCAGGCCAGCATACATGATACCTTGATGGTATCGTAGAGAGCGTTCTTGATTCCACTATAACTGAGTTTGCGGTTTATGGCCGCGGTAATGATAGCCCCCAAGCAGCCGATGCCGGCCGCCTCGGATGGAGTGGCAACGCCGGCGTAGATCGAACCGAGGACAGCCGCAGCCAGAAGACCAGGCATTATCAAACCCCTGAGCAGGATCAATTTTTGTTTGAGGGGAATGTTTCGTTCTTCTTCGGTTGCGGCCGGTGCCATCTCCGGTTTAAGCCAGGTCGCTATCACGATATAGCCGATAAAGAGCAGCCCCAGGATCAGACCGGGAATAATGCCGGCGATAAAGAGTTCGCCCACAGAGGCGCCTGCCGTCATCGCATATACAATGAAGACCACGCTGGGCGGAATGAGGGTGGCCAAGCCGCCGCCGGCACAAATGCTGCCGAGGGCGATCCGTTCGTCGTATTTTCTCTCCAACATGCGGGGCAGAGCGATAAGACCGAAAGTGACGATCTCGGCGCCTACAATTCCGACCATAGCGGCCATGATAGTACAGGAGATGATGGTTCCTATGGCCAGCCCGCCCCTAAATTTTCCGGACCATATGTGGACCGCCTTGAACAACTGGTCAGCCACACCTGCCTTTTCCAAAATATTAGCCATAAAAATAAAAAGAGGTACTGCGACCAGGGCATAGTTTAACATCATGTTGTAAACCCGGCCTACCATCATGACCATCACCGCGGTGTTAAACAGGGTAAGGCAGAAAATCACGGCCGTGGCGCCCATGACCCAGGCCAGGGGCAGGCCGGTCAAAAGCAGTACAATAAAAGTAGCCACAAACAAGAAAGTGATCAGTTCGATGCTCATAGCTCATGCCCTTTGATCGCAAGGTGTAGATCTCGAATGAATTTAGCCATGCCCTGGAGCAGCAACAGGGCGACGCCGACCATCAGGGCCGTCTTTATAGGATAGACCGGCGGATCCCAGGCAGAACCGGCCGTTTCTCTCAATAGGATCGACCGCCAGGCGTAGTTTGCCGCAGCCCAAAAGAACACTCCCAGGTAGAGGACAAAAAAAGGGAAGGTTATAGAATCCATGATGGCCCGCTGTCGCGGCGTAAGCCGACCATAGATCAAATCGATCTTGACGTGCCGGTTATCTTTCAAGGCCCAGGCAGCACCCAATACGTAGCTGACGCCACACCCGAAGACCATCGACTCGCTGACCCAGAGGGTGGGAAGGTGAAAAAGGTATCTCATCAGGATCTCGTAAATGATGAAGCCAACAACGATCAGGATCAGCCAGCTGCTGACCTTGCCGGTCCAGGTGGAGATGGCATCTATGATGGTTAACAGCTTTTTCATATTCGTTCCTTATATCTTTAAAGGGAAAAGGAGATCCGAGTTCCCCTTTTCCCCCGCGTGCAGTCCGGCTAGCCTGCTATTTGATAAGTCCCAACTTCCGAAGCCAGTCTTTCTGAGAATCAATGACCTTCTTGGTCATGGGGCTCTTTTTAGCATACTCATCCCAGATTCCCATCGCCACGGCCCGGACCCTGGTCAAATCCTCTTTGCTCCAGGTCAGTATGTGGACACCTTTTTTCTTGATCTCGCCGATGGCCTTGACATCATCGATATTAATTCGCTCCATACTATCCCAGGCCCATTCCCGGGCAGCCGTCTTGAGGATGGCCTTGATGTCATCGGGCAGCTTGTTCCACTCGTCTTTATTGACGGCGAAATCTCCGATAGGCATCGAATGGAAGCCGGGGTAGTTGGTGTATTTGGCCACCTGGTAAAAACCCATGCGATTGTTCATCGAGACTGAAGCCCAGTCACTGGTGTTGATAACGCCCTTGTCCAGGGCCGAATAAACCTCGCCACCGGGCAGTACGACAACTGAGGCGCCCAATTTTTGCATCAGCATTGCCGTCATGCCCTGGGGCACCCGCATCTTGAGTCCTTTAAAATCCTCCATCCTTCTGATCGGTTTAGTGGAAACCATCGACTCAATGCCCCAGAACATCCATCCGATTGAGTAGACATTATACGGCTTGTACATCTCATTGAGCATGTCCCAGCCTCCCATGTAATACATCCATGCGTCCTTCTGCCAGGGGTCGGAATAGCCGGCGATCAGATCGCTGATAGCTGCGAAGGCCGGTTCCTTGCCGGCGTTGTAGCCGGGCCAGCTGTGCATGGCCTGGACAACGTTGTTTTGAACAGCCTCCAGGAGCTCGAATGTGGGCACGATGGTGCCACCCGGATAGGGGGTGATTTCCAGTCGCCCGTTGGTCAAAACCTTGACCCGCTCACAGAAGTCAACAAAGGTTTTGTACGACAGCTCGGCCGCACTCCACAAGGCCTGAGCCTTCCATTTGATGGTTTTGGCCATAGATACCGATGGGACAATCAGCACCAATACGGCGGTAAGAATGATAAGAGTCGAAAGCAGTTTTTTAACGGTCATTTTATCCTCCTTGTTTTAGATGGTTTAAAAGCAAATAGGAGCTTCATAAAAGTTGTATCTTTCATCGGTTCATAAGGGAATAAATTTGAAAACTGTTTTAATTTCACCTCCTTTCGATCGATTATTACCACTATGTTAAGCGGTATTGTTGGGGAAAAAGCTTCAGTTATAAAAAAGGAAAATAAATGAAGGGCCACAATGTGGTAGGTGTTATATTAAAAGGTCTGAAATATTGTCAAGAAATAATATTTTAACGATCTATTCGTCTTGTTGATCCACAAAGGAGTTTTTACAACACTGTCATAATTATAGTAACAGATTCATAACATCCATACTTTCTCTTATCAATAAAAAAAATCGAGTCATGATGAACTCATGAAAAGTCCGTATGGTTTTCTAAATGACCATTTTGGGGCGTTTTGATTGCAATTTAACAGGATAGGTTTTCGTCCTTGACAAAATGCATGGTAAAAGGGTTAGCTGAAGAGCATCGTTGAGATGCAGGAAAGGGAAGAAAAAAAGTGACGTGCGATTCAGACCTTGCATAGACCTGTACAAAGGGCAGGTAGTACAGATTGTGGGCGGCTCTCTTCAGGACGGATCCCCGGATGCTCTAAAGACCAATTTCGAGACGGAACGTTCTGCAGAAGACTTCGCACAAATGTACCGAAAGGATGATCTTCGGGGCGGTCATGTGATCTCTTTGGGCCCTGGAAATCAGAATGCGGCGCTCGCTGCCCTGCGCGCATTCCCAGGGGGACTGCATATGGGCGGCGGTATTACCCCGGCCAATGCGATCGGCTACCTCGATGCCGGAGCCAGCCATGTAATTGTCACCTCATACATATTTTCCGGCGGTAAAGTCGATATGAATCGACTCCGGTCGTTAATGAAAATCGTCGGTAGGAACCGGTTGGTTTTGGATTTGAGTTGCCGAAGGGAGGGATCGGATTTTTGGATTGTAACGGACAGATGGCAGCGTTTCACAGATGTGCCGGTGAACCGGGATACGCTTTTGCAACTGGCAGTTTATTGTGACGAATTCCTTGTGCACGGTGTTGATGTTGAGGGCAAGATGCAGGGAATTCAGCCCGACCTTGTTGAGATTCTGGGTAAATATGCCACTATCCCTGTAACTTACGCAGGTGGCGTAAAGGATTTTTCGGATTTGAACAAAGTGAAGCAGCTCGGCCGAGGTCGAGTCGACTTAACGATCGGAAGTGCCCTGGATATTTTCGGCGGAAACATCCCTTACAGGAGCGTTGTCCAATGGCAGCGCTCAAACCAATGAACCGGAAGAGTCGTCACATAATCACCGAGGTCTCATCCACATCGCATATGATAACAAATTAACTCAACCTTAATGTCCCAAATTCACCGGAACGTCGCAAGGCGTTAAAATATACTTAAAAATAAACCGTCGATGGTTTTCCAGAGAGCCCGGACTTTTTTCAAGCTTCATACGGATGAGTGCACCCTCCCAGCTGGAAACCAGGAAATCAGCCGCTTTTTTGGCATCAAGGGTTCGGGATACTTCCCCGGTTTTCTGGGCTTCTTGAATGAGGCCGGCATAGATGTCGACCATGCAATCCATTGCCCCTTTGAGTTTATGCTGAAAAGAAGGACTCAAGTCTCCCATCTCCTGAGAGAGGTTGCCAATCGGGCAGCCATAGGCATAGTCCTTGGATTTAAAAAAATTTATGAACCACTGAAGAACTTCATTTATCTTTTGAAGGGGGGATTGTGTGTTGCCGTCCAGGATGCCTTTGCATAGACAGATAAAGTACTCCGTGAAAAAATCTATTAGCTGTAGGCCAAAGTCCTCCTTGTTCTTGAAATAATGATAGAAAGAGCCTTTTGGCACCCCTGCTGCATCGAGAATTTCTTGGATGCCGGTGTGATAGAATCCATTGAGGTGGATGATTTGTGCCCCGGTCTCAAGGATTTTGTTTTTTATGTTTTCCTTCATACGATTCGCCGAAAAAAAATTTGTTTCCATTTTCCTTTCTAATAAAATAATAGACCAGTCGTCTATTATTTGTCAAGTTATTTTTTAGAAAAAATACAATTTTCCCATTCCCAACGATCGATATCGATCTTAAAGTCACATTTCTTTCAAGAAAAAGCCGGCAGTTGCAAATTACGTTAAAGATGTGATATAAATATTCAACTTAATGCTCGCACCCCAATCCATTAGAGCGCTACGTTCGAGTCTTTATAAAATCAAAGGTGCAAAACTTGAGTCCTAAAAACGTCGTTTATTTCGGGAAGAAAAAATGAGGCCACCTGCTGATCCAAGAAGGTCTAATTGAAAACGAATCCAACCCGGATATCTTTTCTACGACACGGAGAGGTCGATAATCCGTTGTTGGTAAATTATGGTCGTTTGCCGGACTTTTTTCTGAGCGAGAAAGGATGCCGCCAAGCCCAAGCGGCAGCTGATGTTCTTGAATATAAGCCTATCTCTGCCATCTTCAGCAGCCCCATGCGACGAGCTGTGGATACGGCAGAGTGCATTGCCGTTCGTCACAACAATTTGACTGTCCGCGCTATTGAGCTTCTCAATGAAGTATATACACCCTTTGAAGGTTGGTCGATAAGCGAAATGGACGAGATCGGATGGGACGTTTATTCCGGAAATGAAACGCCGTTTGAAAAACCAGGTGATATTCTTTTGCGGGCGCAGCAATTTGTAAGTGATATGCTTCATCAGTATGGTGGAAAACATGTTGTTGCCGTTACCCATGGCGATGTGATCGCCTTTATGGCGCTGTGGGCGAAAGGTATGCCGGTTACGCCTAAAGCTAGGCTTTTGCTCTATCGAGGGGAGCATCTTGCACATGCGTCAATTACCACCTTTGTTTATCAAACTGTATCTCAACAGGAGATACCGGCCATGGAATACATGATTCCCTACTCAACTTGAAAACCCCCAATCTGGCAGAGTGCCGCATCTGGTGTGGGGTAAATAAAATTTTCCAGAAAAATTTCTTTTTACCCTATGCCTGATGCGACTTTCCTTAAAATATCAGGTGCAAAACTTGAGTATTTAAATAATGATGCGACATGTTTCAAGCGATATCCATATTAAAATGCACAATGAACGGAGGGAAGATGATGCAATGGCAAGCGCTGATAATTGACAGCTATGAAAGAGTATTAGAAATTCTGGAAAGCGTCTTGGAAGGGCTGAGCAAAGAAGATTTGAATATGCAGCCCAATTCAGATGCCAACAGCATCGGCTGGCTTGTCTGGCATCTGACGCGGGTTCAGGATGATCATATTGCGGATCTGATGGGAGAAGAACAGCTGTGGATAAACGAAGAATGGCACGCTAAATTTAATAGAGCGCCTGATCGAAAGGACATCGGATTTGGTCACAGTTCAAAGGAGGTATCGGCATTTGAATCCCCTGATACTAAAATACTGTTGGGATATCATCGCGCGGTGTTGAAAAGGTCGAAGCGGTACATCCACAATCTTTCCGAGGCCGAGCTTGATCGCCAGTTAGATGAGCCGTGGTTTCAACCGCTGCCGACAGTAGGTGTCCGGCTTGTGAGTGTCATAAGCGATTGTTTGCAGCACGCCGGTCAGGCCTGTTATGTACGGGGTTTGTTAAAAGGGAAGGGTTGGCTTGGTTACTAGATAAATCAGATTTGAATTGAATAAAATCAAAAAAAGCAGGATCATCGGAGGAGAAAATGCAAGTCGAAGAAAAAAATGAACATTTCCAAATAGAGAAGCTGGAGTTAGGCCCTTTCGGCACCAATTCTTATATTTTGATCTGTGACAAAACGCTTGAGAGTGTGGTCGTTGATGCCCCGGGCGAAGCGAATAAAATTTTGGCACGGTTGAAAAAAACAAATCCAAAATATATATTGATAACCCATAACCATATGGATCATACCGGGGCGCTTTCAGAGTTAAAATCAGCATTGAAGGTCCCGGTTGCCGCCCATGAATCAGACGCTGGTGCTCTACCGGCACCGGCCGACATTTTGTTGGAAGAAGGCGATGTTGTTTCCTTCGGGAAAATTCAACTCAATGTCTTGCATACACCGGGACACACCTCGGGCAGTTTGTGTTTTTTTACTGATAACTATCTGATTTCAGGTGATACGATATTTCCGGGAGGCCCCGGAAAAACATGGTCACCCGCTGATTTTAAAAAAATAATCGAATCGATAACCAAAAAAATCTTTAATCTACCAGACAATACCCAAGTTTATCCCGGTCATGGGGAATCAACAATATTGAGAAATGAGAAAAAAGCATTTGAGGAGTTTTCCACCAAACCACATGCCCCTGAGCTATACGGCGATGTGCTTTGGTCTTCATCATAACGATCAGAAATATTACATATACGATTACCAAATTATCTCTGCGCGATGAAAACCTTCTGCCAGTTGAAAATTTTCTCCTTCGGCCATCTCCTCGCTTCGTTGCTTCAACCACTTTTTTACGCGGGAGATATCCAGTTCTTTCATCTGGCTTTTATGACATAGAAGGGCCGCCATCTTGAGGTCGTAGGTGCCGGTAATATCGAAGCGGCAGTTTATATCCTCCGAGGCCCAAAACAACATCTCTTTTACCTTGTGAGGTTTTAAACCTTCTTCTAATAAATCGGGATATGCGAGATGATCCCGAGCATAAGGAAAAACAGCATCTATACAAACCTGCCCTGTAATGCGATGATCCCGATGCCAAATATAGCGCCGGTAAGGATCTGCGGTCACAATGGTTTCAGGTCGGTACATCCGAATCAGCCGGACAAGCTGCTTTCGAAATTCCGGTGTGTCCTCAAGCCCTTGATCCGGAAGCCGCAAAAAAACAACCTCACAGACTCCGAGGATTTTGGCGGCAGCCAATTGTTCTTTCTCCCGGATTTCAGCCAATTTCTCCGGGTTCATTTTGACATCGCTGGTGCCTTTGTCTCCTTTGGTACATACCACATACATTACCTGTTTTCCTTCTCGGGTCCAGCGAGCAACCGTTCCGGAGACTCCATATTCTGCGTCATCAGGATGTGGTGTTATAACCATTACATGAACAGGTGTTGTCACATCAAACCTCCTAACCGAGTAATAAAGTTATCGACTTCCACGAAAAATTAATGAAAAATGTCATTTACAGAAACTATCGTACGAGCGATTTCAACAATTACCTAAAGCTGCGTATCGAGGCTGAAAAAATCGATCGTTCGGGACGCTGCATTTCAACTCGAACTCTGGCCGAAGAATTGGATCGGCCTAACTATTTCCCTGAAAAAAATGTATTTGTCGCTGAAACCGGGAAAAAAATTATCGGTTATCTCAGCGTCACCATGGAACCGGGCATCAAGCGAGCTTTAGCGGAATGTCTGGTCCACCCCGGGTATAGAAGAAAGGGGGCGGCAAGCAAACTGCTCACTTTTGCCTTTAAACGCGCCAAGGATTCGGGAATGAACGTTATACAAATCAGCATTGCCGAGACCAATGACGCTGCCAGGAGTTTGTTGATCCATTTGGGTTTTGTTTACATCCGCAGTTTCCTTGAGTTGAAGCTCGATCTTTATAATACCTCCTTGGGCAATGTCAAGTGTGGTCAATGTATAAGCCGCGGTCTACTTCAAGGAGAAGAAGAGTTGCTTAAAAAAATCCAAAACCTCTCTTTTGAAGGTACATGGGGTTTTAATCCCAATACAACTGAGGAAATCCTTTACCAGCTAAATATAGGGGATGGGTCCCCGGAAGATGCAGTTATTACCTTTTTGAAAGATAAGCCGGTCGGCTATTGCTGGGCCAGGATAAATGCAGAAAAAAATGCAAACCGTGGGGGGAAAAAGGGTCAGATTCACATGCTTGGTGTGGACCCGGGCTATCGAAAAAAAGGGATTGGAAAACATGTATTGGTAAGCGGATTATCCTATCTCAAAGACAAAGGGATCGATGTTGTCGAATTGACCACAGACAGTGAAAACCAAGCGGCTCGACATCTTTACTACTCAATGGGGTTTAAAGAACAATCGGTCACAAAATGGTATGAGAAGGGATTGGGTTAAAACCGTAACTATGAGTGGCCGATTCCGAAATGAGCAATTTTTGCCCTGGTCAAGGCCGCACAAGGGTTTACGGTAAAGCGTAGTTCCTGTACTCCGCAGCCGAAAACCCGCGGAAATCGCCGAGCATGGGGAAAAAGGCCATTTATGGATGGGCACTAGTTATGAATCTTTAGAGCTACCCGGTATTCGCCGATGATCGCTTCTGCAATCTTAGGCCAGCCAAATCTAAGAATAGACGCACGAGTCGATTCGGCCGATGCCGTTTTGTCGCCGGGCATCGAAAGAAACCGACTTATCTTTTTTGCGAAGAGATAGGGGTCATTATTTTTTATCACAACCCCGGTCTTGCCCTCATCAATAATGCGCTTCATGCCTCCCACATCTGTTGCGACCACAGATGTACCACAGGCAAGGGCCTCAAGCGCAACCAGCCCGAAGCTTTCGTGGTAAGATGATACCACCAACATATCGGCTGCACTGTAATAAAACGGCAAGTTTTTTTGTTCGATCCTTCCTGCAAAGTTAATCATGTCGTTTATCCCGAAATCCCATGCCATCTTTTTCAATTTTTTAAACTCTGGCGTCTCTTGCCCATCACCACCGATGATCACCAGCCTGGGTCTCCCATTGTTTCGCAGAAATGTCATGGTTTTCAACAATCTGTCGATTCCCTTCGAAGCGTTGAACCTGCCCACATATAACAAAATTTTTTCATCGCGACCGAGGCCCAGCTTTTTCCGTGCTCTTACCCTGTCCACAGGTCGAAAAAGTGTCAGGTTTACGCCGCAGGGGACCACCCCGATTCTCTCCGGTAATGCCTCGTAATATCGGATGAGTTCGGCTTTTTCCTGCTCGGTGGCGGCTATGAGACGTCCGGTTGTTTTGGCCAATTGCTTTTCAAAGGTAATACGGATTTCGGGTTCTTTCTCACCCACACCGGTCGCATTTTTCACCGCTCCAAGGGTGTGGAACATCAAAATGTGAGGAACATTCCAACTATCCTGCGCCCACTTTCCTATCTGGCCCGATAACCAATAATGGCTGTGCACCAGATCGTAATGAAGACATTCCTTTTTTCTAAATTTTTCTAGCGCGCTGGTGAAATCCGGAAGGTAGGGATATATGGCCAGTTTGGACATATATCCGTTATATCCGGCCCGAAGATGAATCAGTCGAACATTCTTGCCCAATGCGATAATCGTGCTGTCATTTGGGTCGTGAAGACGCGTAAAGATATCGATGCGATGTCCCCGCTTTCCCAATTCGCAGGCAAGTTCCCGTATATATACATTCATCCCGCCGGTGTCTTTTGTTCCCAATTCTCCTACCGGACAGGAATGGACACTGAACATCGCTATATGTAGGGCTTTTGTTTTCAAAACTGAATTTTTTGGTGAACTCATCTTATTTTTTAATTCGGACCCCTGGGTTCTTAAAAAAATTTCCCGGCACCGCATCTGGTTGGAATCTTTAAATTTGTATCCGGCATCGATACAAAGGGACCTTTTGACCCCCCAGTCGATGTTTGTATGGCTCAACACCTTTCAGAAAATCATATTTTTTCTTTTGGTTGTGGATACTATCTCTGATACTGATCACCTTGCATAAGAAACCTACACTCAAAGAACTGAATCGGCTTTCATAGCTGTTGTTATATAAATAGATTGTAGAATTATAATCAAAGCACATCGTCGCAGCGACAGTTGAGGTATTTAAATTGAGAAAATATAATTTTAATATTTTTGCCTCTGCCATGCCCTCTGCCAGCGACCTGAAATATGAAAGCATTTGGTCGGTCATAAAGGCCGCTTTATCCTCTCTGTTCGATCTGAAGAGAGCAAAGAAAGTATCCATTTCACTACTAACTTCCCCGGGGGATTCAACCACCCGAAAATCTACATCGGCTGTTTCATGCAACCGCCTGAGCTTACGCCTGATTTCATGTCTTTGCTTTCCGTTCAGCATAAAAAGATACTGATCCCAGGTGGCGGGCAATTGCATTTCAAATGAACTATCCAGCGGATCGCAGGAAACCTCGCATCCCCTCTTTCTGGCCACGGCCGCAAGGTCTGTTAGTGCCGATGAATCAGGACGAAGAGGCTTTAAATCCAAAAAATCGATGCCTTCCTGGCTTAAATGTTCAAGCAACAGACTAAAAAACGCCGGCTCCTTTCCCGGGGCAACAATAAAATCAAGATAATCACAAACATCGGTGTCGCCGATAAGCAGGGCTTTTTTCCCTTTGATCAAAAGGGGGGCGATGCCGATCACCTCTTCCCTTTGCTTTATAGAACAAATATAGAGGTCGGATGAGTTGCCAAATTCGTTCCACCAAACTTTCAGCCATTGCGGAAGAACAAAAAGGCAGTCCCACTTTAAAGATAATTTTTTATTTTGCCAGTAGGAATAAAGACTGTCAAAGTTCTCTAAAATAACACCATAATCTTTTTCTAAAATCGTCAATTGACCATTTCCTGTGATGTTTGAACCGACAAAGCAGAGGCATTCCCTCCCCACCTCAGGCAGGTTGTGCAAAGTGCTTCAATAAAAAATACGGAACTTAAGTCAAATGAATGAAGAAAAGCGCATGGGCGGTGCGGATTGGTTCAGTTTTCATGCCAAATAACCGCGTCATACATTGAAAAAGTGAATATCGCATCAATTTTTAGTCCTGTTTTAATAGATCATAGGCGGCCTCAACCACGTGATCGGCGGTTATTTCAAATTTTTCAAAAAGAATTTTGTAAGGTGCTGAAGCGCCAAAATGGTCAAGGGCAATCACTCTTCCCCTGCTTCCAACATAACGGTGCCAGCCTTGGGGACTCCCCGCCTCTATCGCGATCCGGGCTGTTATCTCATCCGGCAGAATTTGCCGGCGGTATGCCTCGGGTTGTTGGTCGAACAGTTCCCATGAAGGCATGCTCACCAGCCGTATCGCTGCCCCTTTTTCCCTGATTTTTTTCGCGGCCTCAATGGCGATGTGTACTTCCGACCCGCTGGCGATCAGTATGATATCAGGATGACCAGGGTTGTCATCGCTCAAAATATAGGCTCCACGATAGAGACCGTCTGCAGCACCAAAAATATCACGATTCAGGGTTGGAACGTTTTGCCGGGTCAAGGCAAGGGCAACCGGACCTTTATTTTTATTGAGCGCCAACCGCCAGGCATGAACAGTTTCATTGGCATCACAGGGTCGGACAACCGTTAAGTTTGGAATGGCCCTAAGGGCGGCCAGTTGTTCAATCGGTTGATGGGTCGGTCCATCCTCTCCTAGGCCGATGCTGTCGTGGGTAAATAGATATATGACGTGCAGACCGCTGAGGCCGGCAAGGCGGATGGCCGGACGCATATAATCAGAAAAAACCAAAAAGGTTGCGCCGTATGGAATCAAACCGCCGTGAACGGCCATCCCGTTCATGATGGCCCCCATGGCGTGCTCCCTTACACCGAAGCGCAAGTTTCTACCCTCAAAATGGGTCGACTGAAAATCATTTTCACCGGCAATCAGTGTTTTGGTGGAAGGTGCCAGAT
>CAZSON010000014.1:0-16688 GCA_964608375.1 uncultured Desulfobacter sp.
GGATCGAAAAATAAAAAATACATAACAGAAATCAGACAGTTAGTTCTGTTCAAAGGTAACTTATCAATAAATTATGGAGATTCGCAATGACGGGGTTAGAATATTTCCCACAAAAGCGATATGAACGATACCGTTGCAGCGTGACCTATAGGGTTGATGTAAACAAAAAATTCATGAAAAAAGAAGATGTCGGCCACACATCAACCCTAGTTGGGTCACTGCGAAAATTTTTTCCTCAAACAAGCATATCACTTTTGTGGAAAACACCCCAACCCCTTATAAACAACCGCATACCCATTGGTTATTAAGAAGTTACTGTTCAAAACCGTTTTTGATGCCGGACTTATTGGAGCATATGTTGAAAGAAGTCATTTTGTTCATCGGCGGTTGCAGAAGCGGCAAAAGCCGGTCTGCCCTCAGGATGGGAGAGGAGCTATCCGGAAATAAAAAAATCTTTCTGGCCACCTGTGTTCCCCAAGACCAAGAAATGAAACAAAGGGTTGTCCGTCATAAAAAAGAAAGATCGGATAACTGGATGACGTTGGAAGTCCCTGTCCAGATTCCAGAAGCGATAACCGATCACACCCCCAATATGGACGTCATGGTTATCGACTGCCTGACCCTCTGGATCAATAATCTCCTTTTGGAAACGGACGATCCTGATAAAATCATCGCACATGCCCACCGTTTAACCCGATCATTGAAAAAAGCGCAATGCACGGTTATTCTGGTGTCCAACGAAGTCGGTACCGGTATCGTTCCGGAAAACAGGCTTTCAAGACTATTCAGGGATTTAGCCGGGTTTGTCAATCAGGCGGTGGCTGAAACTGCCGACAGAGTCTTTTGGATGGTCGCCGGAATTCCTGTACAGATCAAGCCGTAAAACATCCGATGAAAAATATTCTATCTGCAATACAGTTTCTGACCATCCTGCCGGTTGGAAAATTGGAGGAATATGGCCCGCGCGGAATTGCGCCGTTTTTTCCGATCGTCGGGCTTTTGCTCGGGGGGATGGTAGCTGTTTTTGATGCGATTGTTTCGCGGTTTTGGCCTTTGCCGGTTGTATCGCTGCTGGATGTCGTTTTCCTTGTTGTAACCACCGGTGCACTCCACCTCGATGGACTGGGTGATGCTGCAGATGGTCTTTTGGGACACCGACCTGTGGACAGGGTGCTTGCCATCATGAAAGACAGCAGAATCGGTGTGATGGGTCTTATCGCGATCATTTGCGTTCTATCCATTAAATGGGGCGGCATCATGAGTTTAACGGAGAACCGGAGCCTTCTGCTGATGATCATACCCGCTTATGCCAGGGGAAGCATGTTGTTCGGCACAAAGTTTCTGCGGTATGGACGGCCCGAAAAGGGCCTGGGCCGTCCGCTATTTGAGAATCGGCTGAAGGTTTCAGCCTTTCTGGGTTTGCTGATACCTGTGGGTCTTTCTTTTTTTCTCGGATCGGCCGGGATCTGGCTGAATCTTATTTTCGCGATATTAACCGCTGCCATACTCCTTTATTACCGGTGGCGGGTTGGGTGTATTACAGGTGATATGCTGGGTGCAATGACCGAAGTTACGGAATCTATGTTGTTTTTGCTTATATCAGCCGTTTAAGATCCGTAAATAAAAGAAGGAGAAAGGGAGCAAATTATGGAAACTTTGTATAAAAAGCACTTTTTTCTAAACCAGACTCTGACATTGCTTACCGCAGTGGTCCTGTTCTTCGGATCTGCATCAAAGGGTTTATCAGCAAAGCCCAGCCGTCTTATTTTAATCACAAAGCAAGAAGCAGCATTGGCCGACGCGCCGGAAGGTCCGAAAATCGCCGGCAAACTCTTGGAAGAAGAGGCCGGACAAGGACCTTTTATAATCCTCAACAGTCCAAAAAATGAGGGACGTTACCCCAAACCGATCAAGATCGATATTTTGTTTATCCCCCGTGATGACGCTGCCATCGATCTCTCGACGCTCAAGGTGATTTATGTGAAGATATTTAACATCGATATTACGGCGCGGGTGAAAAAGCATGCAACGGATAAGGGGATTCAAATCCCCGAAGCTGAACTTCCGTCAGGTAAACACAAACTCAAAATTCTTCTGGCAGACACCGAGGGGCACCTATCAACCCAAAATCTGGTTTTTGTGGTTCAATAGGGTTAATAGAACCCGGCGAGTTACTATTGACCGATCGAGGTTGATTAATTAAGAAAGAATACATAATCAAATTGCGTTTTGTTGGAAATGATTCTTTGAAGCTCCCTGCAGCAAAGATTGCGCGGGATCTTTGCCATGTTCCGACGAGCTGTCGGTTTTGAAATGTTGTATCCTGGGTTACTCATGCAGCAGTTTCTTAAGCTGGGTTAAGGCATCATCCGACATTTTGAAGGAATGCTCAGGTCCGGGGAAGGTCACTTCCTGAACGTCGTTTTTATAACGCTGCAGGGCTTCCAGGATGATCGGCCGGATCTGGGTGTACTGCTTGACAAATTTGGGGATGAATTTATCAAAAAGACCGACCAGGTCATGGGTTACCAAAACCTGCCCGTCGACATCGGGGCCGGCGCCGATGCCGATAATCGGAACGTTGACAGCCTCTGTCACCAGTTTTCCCAGCGGCCCGGGCACCGCCTCTAAAATTATGGAAAAAACGCCGGCATGCTCGAGCGCCCTGGCATCGTCGATGATCCGCTTGGCAGCCATCGCGTCGCGGCCCTGCATCTTAAAACCGCCCAGTGCACCGGCCGTTTGCGGGGTTAAGCCGATGTGGCCCTGAACCGGTATCCCGGCCTTTACGATCGCTTCGACCGTCGGTGCAAAATCAATTCCGCCCTCCAATTTGATGGCATCACAGACACCCTCTTTCATCAATCGACCGGCGTTGCGGATCGCGTCCTGAATTGAAATATTATAGCTCATAAACGGCATGTCGCCGATAACAAGGGGTCTTTTGCACCCCCGAACCACCGCCTTGATATGGTGAATCATCTGCTCCATGGTTACCTCGATGGTTCCTTCCATCCCCAGAACGACCATTCCTAGAGAATCGCCCACCAAAACGATATCCATGCCGGCTTCATCTGCCATGAGACCAAATGGGTAATCGTAGGCTGTGCACATGACCAGTTTACGACCCTCTTCTTTCGCTTGCTGAACATCGAGAACGGTCACTTTTTTATCGCTCATCTTAAAATCCCTCCGTTTTTTGTTTTTAAAAAATGATGTTGAAGTGTTCCCACCAGTGCCGTCAGCGTCAGGTTGACCGGCACTTTCAGGCCCAGCTTTTCCGCTATCCGGACCACCGCGCCATTGATGGCATCAATTTCGGTCAATCGTTTGTTATCCACATCCTGGCCCATCGAGGATCGATTGGCGCCTGTCGCCTTTGCGACCTGAAAAACATGTTCTATGGTGTCCTCATCGATTTCGATCCCTTGAGCCCTGGCGACATCCATCGCTTCCTCCACCGCAGCCAGGGAGAGGTTTCGCGTGATCTCAAGATCAAGAATTTGCCCATTTTTAATCGCGGTCAGGGCTGTGATGGCATTAATGCCGACGTTTATCAGAAGTTTGTTCCAGATAACACTTTGAACATTTTGCACCACCTCTGTTTCAATACCGGCGTGAGTCATTACGCCGGCAACCCGGTCGGCGTGATCCAGATTTTTACCGGCCCACATCCCGATAATCGTCGCACCGGTTCCGGCATGGCGAATATACCCGGGTGCCAGCAAAGTAGCGCCATGGGAAGTGGTTCCGGCCACAATGCGGTCTTTGGCAACAGTTTCAGCTATGGTATCCGCATTACCGATGCCGTTTTGCAGTGTCAAAACCAGGCCCTTCGATTCAACCAGTTTTCCGGCAATATCAGCGGCTGACCGGGTGTGCGGCGATTTAACAAACAAAATGGCCAAATCAACCCGCTCAATATGATCAGGATCGGTCGTCGCTTTGATATCAACGCGCCGCGAATGGCCATCTTTCTCGATGGTTAATCCATTTTGGTTTATGGCCGCGATCTGTTCAGCCCGGATATCAAAGAGCCAGACTTCAGCACCGGATTCAGCCAGCAGGCCACCGAAAAGGGAGCCCATGGCACCTGCGCCGATAACAGCAATTTTCATTGATCTCCTCCGTTAATGCCCTGGCCATCGATAAGCCAACAGGCGACATAATGGTTTGGGTGGATCTCGATCAGACGAGGATCGTCGGTCCGACACCTGTTGAAGGTATGTCGGCATCTGGGATGAAAACTGCACCCGGTTGGGGGATCGATGGGGCTGGGCACATCACCCTCCATGAAAGACGACCGTTTTCTGGTATGGGGGTCCGGTATCGGGATGGATTCAAAAAGGGCCTTGGCATACGGATGGATAGGCGCCTGACTGAAATCTTGAATCGGCGCCTGTTCGACGATGGTTCCAAGATACATCACCGCAATCCGATCGCAGATATGTTCAACGACGCTCAAATCGTGGGAAATAAAAACGTAGGAAAGATTGAACTCTTCTTTCAGGTCTTCCATCAAATTAATAACCTGAGCCTGGATAGAGACATCAAGGGCACTGACCGGTTCGTCGGCGACAATTAGATCCGGACGCACGCAGAGCGAACGCGCGATGCCGATCCGTTGTCGCTGGCCGCCTGAAAATTCATGGGGATATTTATCCAGATCACTTTTCCGAAGCCCGACTTTTTCCAAAAGCTCGGTCGCTGCTTTCTGCCGCTGGTTTCGTGTCAATCGCCGGATGGCCCGCAACGGTTCGGTGACGATTGCATCGACCTTCATCCGCGGGTCGAGGCTGGAATAGGGGTCCTGGAAAATGATTTGCATTCGCCTGCGATACGGGATGAGATCAGCCGGGCTCAATGAAAAAATATTTTGCCCCTCAAATTCGATGCGACCACCTGTTGGTTCGATCAAACCAAGGATCAACCTACCCAGGGTTGTTTTACCGCAGCCCGATTCACCCACCAAACCGAAGCTTTCACCACGTGAAACGGAAAAGGAGACCCCGTTGACGGCCTTTGCCCATCCTTTGGGCTTGGCCATGACACCGGCGCCAATGGGGAAGTGTTTAACAAGATCGATAATGTTCAACAGTGGAAGGTCAGACATTACACCTCCCTGAGTTCGGGGTGTTGATGCAGCCAACACCGGGCTCTGTGACCATTTTGAATCCGGTCAAGGGTTGGTTGTTGCTGCCGGCAAAGGTCAAAGGTGTATCGACAGCGGTCGGCGAATTTACATCCTACGATAACATCGGTCAAGGACGGTACGGTTCCGGCTATTTCGCTAAGTCTTTTGATCCGGCCCTTTGCACGGCCGCCGGTCTGTGGTATGGATTTGAGAAGTCCCTGGGTGTAAGGGTGAAACGGATGATCAAATATGCGGGTGACACTTGTCTCTTCAACAATCTGACCGGCATACATCACCAATACCTGGGTGGCCATTTGAGCGATTACCCCGAAATCATGGGTGATCAGAAGCAGCGACATACCCAACTCTTCTTTGAGGCCGGACATCAGCGCGAGAATTTGTGCCTGAATGGTGACATCCAATGCGGTGGTCGGTTCATCTGCAATCAGCAACTTCGGGCGGCAGACCATTGCCATGGCGATCATTACCCGTTGCAGCATCCCGCCGGACAATTGATAGGGATAGTCTTTTAACCGTTTTCCGGCGGCTGGGATTTTGACATGCTCCAACCATCCTGTTGCCTCATCAAAAGCTTCGGATTTTGATAATCCTTTATGGATCATCAACGGTTCAGCCACCTGCCGGCCTATGGAGATCACCGGGTTGAGAGAGGTCATCGGTTCCTGAAAAATCATAGAGATCTCTTTGCCTCTTATTCGCCGAAGGTTTTCGCTGTGGAGTTCAAGCAGATTTTTCCCCTGAAACAGAATCCGGCCCGATTCGATGCGGCCGGGGGGGGAAGCAATCAAACCCATGATACTCATTGAGGTGACACTTTTTCCACACCCCGATTCGCCGACCAGACCGAGTGTTTCACCTTTGGTGATATTAAGGCTGAGCCGGTCCACAGCCCGGGCCACGCCCTCGGGCAGGTGAAAGCAGACCGAGAGGTTGTCTATTTCCAGAAGTTTTTCGCTCATGATGTTTCGCCAGGGTAGAGATAGTGGAGTGCGGTTAACGCATAGATTTTGGCGGTTTCAATCAGCTGATCCAAATCAACCCACTCGTCTGTTTGATGGGGGACCTGACGGTTGCCGGCGCCCATTGTAACGATAGGGATATGCTTTTGGGCCCACAGAAAGGTTCCATCCGTGGCCCCGGGAACGCCTCCATGAACCGGATCTTTTCCTGTAAGATGCCGGGTAGCCCAATCTGCAGCAAGAACTATCGGATCGCCTCGCTCGGTCAGGGTGCAGGGCCTGTCGGTCAGAAATTCAATATCTATATTGAGATCATGGTTTCGTTTTAAATCAAAACGCTGATCGAATACTGCAAGATCGTTTTTGACCCGGCTTTGGGCATGGTTTCCAAGGGTGATCAGGCGTTTCCGGATATCGGAGTGAGACTGGCCTGGAATGGTTCGCACATCTACGAGCAACAGGGCTTCGCCGGGCATTACATTGAGCTGTGGAGGGCCGGCGGACGGGGCTTGAATCACTGTGGGCGTAAAGCTGGGCCAGCCCAGCATATCGTCTTTGCCCCGTTGTTCGAACGCTTCCATTTCCAGTTCGTGGAGTCCGTCGATTAAACGTGCGACAGTCGGTGCGGTATTCAACCCGCTGAGCGGCATCGCCCCATGGCTCATCCGGCCGGTCACGGTGTAACGTGCCCGGACAGCTCCTTTTTGGGAAGTACAGACCATGCCATCTTGCGGTTCGCAGATGATTGCCGCGGTAACAGCATCAGCGTGACCCTGTTGGATGAAGTGGCGGACACCGATCATCTGGTCTTCCTCATCACAAAGCACGCCGCCGATGATCGAACCGGCCAGTTTTACACCGGATCGTTTGAGTGCGGCCATGGCGATAAGCATGGCGGCAAGATTTCCTTTGGTATCACAGCTTCCACGGCCATACATCCTTCGGCCGACAATTTCCGCACCAAAGGGATCGTATTGCCAGTCCGCGAATCTGCCCGGGGTAACGACATCTGTGTGGCCTTCAAACATCATCCTCCGCTTCCCCCAAGCGGGTGTCCAGGAGACCAAAACATTCGGCCTTGCCGGCGCGACTTCATCCTGGCGAACCTCAAATCCCTGTTTTTCCGCCCACTGGGTTACACGATCTGCCGCCGGCTGTTCAGAGGTTCCGGCCGCAGGGTCCCACACCGAATTGATTTTAACCAGCTCGCGTGTCAAATCGATCAATTCGTCTGGATCGACCGAATTTAAAACCCTATAGATGATTTCAGGAGGTATCACAAGCACCTTGCCTATCTTGCTCTTACCATTTTTGGATCAAGTGTATCGCGCAAACCATCACCGAGCAAATTGAAGCCCAAAACCGCCCATGCAATGGCCACGCCCGGAAAAATCGCCATCCACGGCGCCCGGGACATGAAGGTTTGCGCTTCGTTGAGCATTCGACCCCAGGATGCATGGGGCGGCTGGGTTCCCAAACCCAGGTAGCTGAGTCCAGCTTCTGCGAGAATGGCTACGGCAAACTGGATGGTAACCTGGATCAGCAGAGGGGAGAGGATGTTCGGCACTACATGTCGCAATGTAATCGCCCACTCCCTCACACCGCCGGCCCTGGCAGCCACGATAAACTCTCGCTCCCAGATGGTCAAAGCCACGGCCCGGGTTAGCCGGGCAAATACAGGAATGTAGAAGATGCCGATAGCCAACATGGCATTTACCATTGATGGGCCGAGTACCGAGGTGATCAGAATAGCGGTCAGCACTGCCGGAAAGCCAAACAAAAGGTCCGACAATCGCATAATCGATTCATCCACCCATTTGCCGTAATAAGCGGCGCCGAGCCCTAGAAGTATTCCGAGGCTCAAACCGATGGCCACCGTGACCAGGCCGACAATGATCGAATTGATCGCTCCCACCATTACCCTCGAGAGAATATCACGACCGTATTGGTCGGTGCCCAATGGATGAGTTATCGACGGTGCTTGGAGACGTTGGCGAGCATTCATGGCATCGGGTTTATACGGTGTCCAGACCAAACTTAAAATGGCCATGAAAATAACGACGAATGAAAGACTAAAACCGACGGCGAAATTAAGATTGCCGAAAAATCGTTTCACCTTATCGACTCCAAATGTTTGCTACGTCAGTCTGACTCTGGGATCGAGGGCAGCATAAGTCAGATCGACAATAAAGTTGACAATAACCACTGCGGCGGCCATGAACAGTACAATTTCGCGCACTACCGGCAGATCCCGCTGGCCGATAGCCTGGAAAACCAGCCTACCCAGGCCGGGCAGATAGTAAACATTTTCGATAATGATCGCACCTGCCACCAATTGACCCAGCTGGAGACCCAGAATCGTCACTACCGGAATAAGAGCGTTCTTCAGGGCATGGACATAAACAACGGTCCGTTCCCGAAGGCCCTTGGCCCATGCGGTCCTAACGTAGTCCTCCCGAAGGACTTCCAGCATGGAAGAACGCGTTAGCCGGGTTAGAATCGATGCTCGAATAACGCCAAGGGCAAAAGAGGGGAGTAACAATGCTTTGGCTGAACCCCAGAAACTGACAGCCCAGCCTGGAAACCCGCCGGCTGAAAACAGGCCCAATTTAACAGCAAACAGCAGAATCAGCAGGATACCAAGCCAAAATTCGGGGGTTGCCAGACCGAGCTGTGTAAAAAACATCACGATCAGATCGCCGGGGCGGTTCTGGTGACGGGCAGCATAAATACCCAGTGGCAAAGATATGGTAACCGCAAAGCAGATTGCAAAAAATGCCAGCGGGCCGGTAACGGCCAACCGTGAAAGAATCAGGTCATAGACCGGTACGTCATAGTTGATCGACATGCTGCCTCGACCGGAAAGAAGATTGCCGATCCAGCTTGCATACTGGACGATGAACGACCGGTCCAGGCCCAGTTCAGCCCTCAGGTTGGCCAGAGTTTCAGGCGTGGCGTTCATTCCCAGGATAATCTCGGCCGGGTCTCCGGGCAAGATAAAAAGAACCGAAAAAACGGCTATTGAGACCAGAAACAGAAGAACGATCAGCGTAATCAACTTTCGGACGAGGTATCTCGTCATGGTTTTCGATCTATTTTTTTAGCCATACCTTTGTGCAGTCAAGTGCGATAGTTGGGTAGTTTTTCCACCAGCCCATGACCTCGGCTTTCATAACCGGAAGGCTGGGCGAAGAGATTAAGAATCCGTTGACAGCGTCCCGGGCTATAATTCGCTGGGTTTCGCCGAACCACTTGGCCTTCTCTTTCTCATTCGGTGCTTTCAGCGCCTTGGCATAGGCATCCCGAAATTCCTGGGAGTCGTATTGGAAATAGTACTTTGGATTGGCATAGATGCCGATATCCCAGGCTTCAGCGTGGCCGATAATGGTGAGCTGATATTCTTTGTTTAAAAATATCCTTTTAATCCACTGGCCCCATTCGATGTTTTCCATCTTGAGCCGGATACCGATTTTAGAGAACTGGTCCACAAGCACCTCACCAACCCTTACCGTGTAAGCGTATTTCGGCGGCACCTGCAATACAGCCTCAAAACCGTTGGGGTAACCGGCTTCAGCGAGCAATTTTTTTGCCTTTTCAAGATCATAGGGGTATGTCCCGGTCAGATCAACATAATAGGGTGCAGCGGGTGACCAGTGGCTCCCGATCGGTGTGCCGTAGCCGGACATCGCCAGGTCAATGATCATCTGTCGATCGATGGCGTGGGCCATGGCCTGGCGGACCTTGAGCTTGTTAAATGGCTCGGCCTTGTTGTTGGTTGATAAAATCATGTCCGAAGTACTGGCCCCGGCGAGAACCTTGAAGCGCTTGTCCTTGGCAAGCTCCAAAGCGGTTTCAGGGGATCCAATCCATCCGATAACATCGATATCTCCGGCCATCAATGCAGCTGTCTGGGCGCTGGCGTCTGAGATGAAACGAAAGGTGACCCTATCCAGATACGGCAATTCTGAGTTCCAGTAACCGTCGAACCGGGCCAACTCCACCCGGTCGCCCTTGACCCATTTGACGAATTTGAACGGTCCGGTCCCGATCGGGTGCGATTTCGCCTCTTTATAAGCATTTTTAGGGAGCATGGAAGCGTCGCCTTCGGCCATGTGAACGAGGAAAAGCGCGTCTACATCTTTCAACGTGATTTTTAGCGTGTTTTCGGCAGGTGTCTCTATGCTTTTAATAACTCTAAAATACTCGGGATGGGGATTAACGGTTTTTGGGCCTATTGCACGTTCCAGGTTCCATTTGGCAACCTGAGCATTAAAAGGCTCACTATTGTGGTACTTGACCCCTGGTTGGAGATTGAAGGTGTACACTTTTCCGTCGGGAGAAATGTCCCACGCTTTGGCTAACCCCGGCAAAATGTGACCCTGATCATCAACCTTGATCAGTGTTTCAAAAACATTCGCCCAGACGACCCGGTCTATGGCCGCTGCTGTATTGGCTGTGGGGTCCAGTCCCGGTGGCTCGGCAGGCTGAGCGACAACGAGGTTTCCCCCTTTTACCGGGCTGCCGGCCGATATCGCTTGAACAGGGAAGAAAAGGGTTAAGGCGATGAGAATAAATAATAGTTTTTTCATGTTACCTCCTTTTTAAGGTTGAAGTGTTGATGAACTCGTAAAAAGTCCATATTGCTCTCTAAATGACCATTTATCCCAAAATGCTCAAAGTCGTTCGCAAATGACTTTTTGCGAGTTCATCAAGTGTTAGAGTGTAAAACCCAAAGAGCTACAGCTGTTCATGATTTTCCAGATCACAAAATGCCGGAATTCCTGCAAGGGTTCCGGCCGATAAAATACCCCTGATTATGGCCCGAGACATGCAGCCGGCAGCAGCATGACCCAGTTCATTGATCGCCTGGGCCCCGGCTATTTCGAAAAATCCAGATGATTCGGGCAATTCTTTTTTTCCGGTGGAAAGACAGAAGATGGTATCCCCATCGAACATGGTGTGGGCAGGTCTTATGGCCCGGGCAAGGCCATCGTGCGCCATTTGCGCTATTTTCTGGGCCTGGGGCTTTGTCAAAATGGCATCGGTGGCCACAATTCCAATGGTGGTATTTTTTACCGGTCCAGCCTCTTCGAAGGGGGGTAAAGTAACTGCTCGTTTTCCCTGATGGCCGAACTCCTCCTCCAGTTCGTCATCGATCTCCCAAAATCGCCCGGTTTTCGGATTTACGGTCAGGCCGAAAGAATTCACAGCTACCAGGGCGGCCAGCGTGGTTTTAGAATCGATTACAATGCTGGCGGTGCCAAGACCCCCCTTGATGCTGCCGGACCGGGCACCGGTCCCGGCACCCACACACCCGATCTCCACCGGCCCTGCTTTAGCGGCGTCGCAGGCGCTAAACCCCCAGTCGGCACTGATCGGAGGGACAAATTCCCGGGTGCTGCGACCCAGATCATAAAGCGCGGCAGCCGGCACGATTGGCGCCACATGCTCTTGATCCAGGGGAAAACCAAACCCTTGCCCGGAAAGCCAGCGAACCACCCCGTCCGATGCAGCCAGACCGTAAACCGACCCACCTGACAGCACAACGGCATGGATTTTTTCCACTAGATTGAGCGGTTCTAAAAGTTCGATTTCGCGGGTTGCCGGGGCTGCCCCCCGCACATCCACACCGGCAACGGCCCCTTGTGGGCAGATGACCACGGTAACCCCGCAAACCGCATCCATATCGGTATAATTCCCAACGATGAGCCCCGCCACATCGGTCAGCGCATTATTTCTTCCAATCTTGGGCATAGCGACCTCTAAGGTATCACCATCACGAACTTCTAGAGACAATGTGTACCGTTCTTTGCGGAAAAGGAAGCTCAATACCATTTGCTTCAAAGGCTTCCTTTATCTTAAGCGTTAGATCAAGCTTTAACTGCCAGTAGTCTTCCTTTTTTACCCAAGGGCGGATGATAAGCTTAACGCTTGAGTCCGCCAATTCCGAAACAGCGATTTGGGCAACCGGATCATCAAGGACACGCGAATCTGCTTTTAAAAGACCGTGAAGGACATCGAAAGCCTTCTGAATGTCAGAACTATATCCAATCCCGACAGCCAGGTCCAACCGCCGGGTATCATATGCAGAAATGTTTTTAATGGTATCCCCAAAGAGTTTTCCATTTGGTATGATTATCTTAACATTGTCAGGTGTTGCAAGAATAGTGTTAAACAGAGTGATTTCTTTAACCGTACCTGCTTCACCCGCGCCATTAATGTAGTCGTCGATTTCAAAAGGGCGCAACACCAGTATCAAAACGCCTGCGGCAAAGTTGGCAAGGGAGCCTTGTAGGGCGAGCCCAATAGCAAGCCCCGCGGCGCCTAAAACCGCTACAAAGGATGTGGTTTGGATACCGAATTTCGCCAAAGCCGCGATCAGAGAGAAAATCAGTATAAGGATATATGTCAGTCTGCTGACAAAAGAAATGATTGAAGGATCTGTTTTGGCTTTCTTCAGCAAATTGTTCACAACTTTGCGCCCAAGGCCGGCTGCAAAGCTGCCCAGGATTAAAGTTATGATTGCACCGATGATCTTTAAACCATAAGAGGTGGCAAAAACAATCAACTGATCGGTTGCATTTGTCATCGCGCTCTCCCTTTTTGAAAAGCTTTAAGCATGAAAATCAGATCAAACGCAGCGCTCAGGATGGCTGCGGTCTCCCCCACTGCTAACTCACTGAAAATACGAAGCGACTCCGCCAATATCGCTGCGGGGAAACAACCGCCCCCTGAATAGTTACACTCTTTAAATTATATGGATAAATAATCCAAGGTGTCAATGGGAAAGACACCAATGGCAAAGGAGATGTATCAACCACATGGTTTTTTATTGACAAAACCCAAAGATATCAGAACAATAATTGGAGTTTGAGGTAACTTCTCAATAAACGCTGGGAAATGACGCAGAAAATGGATTTTATTTTCGCTTAGGCAGTCAGGCATCGAAATTAAAAATTTGTATGAAAAAGACAAGGAATACAGGTGGACAGGGTTGATGAAACGATTCATTGCCAGGATCGTCAGGGTTGTTGCTATCTTTCTTTTTGCATCGACAGCCATTTCAGTGGCAGCAGATGAGATTAATGTAATTGTCAGCATCAATCCACAGAAATATTTTGTTCAACAGATCGGCGGAGACCAAGTTCATGTCACTGTAATGATTCCGCCCGGGGCAAACCCTGCAACTTATGAACCCAAACCGAGACAGATGGTCGCCCTTTTAAAAGCAAAAATTTATTTTGCTATAGGTGTTCCTTTTGAAAATGTATGGCTAAAAAAAATTGCTGTGGCAAATCCCAAAATGCGAATTGTCCATACGGATACGGGTATCGAAAAAATTCCCATGGAGCGCCATTACCGCCGCGGAGGCGGCCATGTTGGATATAATAAAATAGAATATAAAGACGCCGAAGGGCGTGATCACGGGGTCAAAGATCCACATATCTGGCTTTCTCCGCCACTTGTAAAAATTCAGGCACGTCATATTGTCAACGCGCTTTTGTCCGCCGATCCGGATCATCGGTACGGTTATGAAAATAATTTTAACAAATTTATGGAGGTGTTGGACAATTTGAATGAAGAATTGAAGACCATCTTTAAAGGGAAGAGAGGTCTTTTGTTCCTTGTTTTTCATCCGTCATGGGGTTATTTTGCAAAGAGCTATGGATTGATACAGCTTCCGATCGAAGTCGAAGGAAAAAAGCCCAAACCGGCTCGATTGAGGGAATTGATCGAATACGCCAAAAAGCACAATATTCGGGTTGTTTTCGTGCAGCCCCAATTTTCTTCCAAAAGCGCTAAAATCATTGCAAATGCCATCGACGGTCAAGTTGGTTTTGTCGACCCGCTTGCACAGGATTGGCTGAGCAATATGCATGAAGTGGCGGAAAAGTTTAGGACAGCATTGAGGTAAAATATGGGTTCACCTGTAATTGACGTCCGGAATCTTTGGTTTTCTTTTGACGGACAGCCGGTTCTCAAAGATGTCACATTTGCAGTAAATGAAGGGGAGTTTCTCGCTTTGATCGGCCCGAATGGTGGAGGAAAAACGACGCTGCTTAAGCTATTGATCGGTCTTTTGACAGCGGATCGGGGTCGTATACGGATCTTCGGCCAAACTCCCCGGAAAGTTGTACATCGGATCGGCTATGTTCCACAGGATATCCACATTAATCAGAATTTTCCCATATCGGTGATGGATATCGTGCTCATGGGGAGGCTGATATCATCAAGGGCTCGACGCCGCTATTCAAAGGATGATATATTATCTGCCGAGAAAGCGATGGACGAAGTGGGTGTTTGGGAACAGCGCGATCGTCAAATTGAAGATCTATCAGGGGGGCAGCGACAACGGGTTTTTATTGCCCGGGCGCTTGTAACCGACCCGGAAATGCTGATGTTGGACGAACCGACCGCCAGTGTCGACACAAAGGGTCAAGGAGAAATTTTAGAACACTTAAAACAGGTCAATAAAAAGGTTACGGTCATTTTGGTGAGCCATGATCTTATGATAATTTCGAGTCATATCAAATCTGTTGCATGTGTAAATCAATCTGTCCATTATCATCCTGAGGCTGAAATTACAGCGGAAATGGTGGAGATGTGTCATTGCAATGTTGATCTCATTGCACACGGGCTTCCGCATAGGGTGTTGCGAACACATTAAAAACGATTCCAAAACCTGGAATTTTCGGTTAGCATCTCAAATTTATAGAACCATGATTGATCTGCTCGAATTTGAATTTATGAGAAATGCCTTGCTCGCCGGGATTTTAGTCAGTCTGATCTGCGGCATTATCGGGACGCTTGTTGTTGTCAACCGGCTTGTTTTTCTCTCCGGTGGTATTGCTCACGCTGCTTTTGGTGGAATCGGTCTTTCCTTTTTTTTGGGTTTGCCGGTCATGGCGGTTACCTTGGGCTTTTCCTTTGTGGTCGCACTGGTATTGGCCGGCGTTACCTTTAAAGCCAAGCACCGATCTGATACCATCGTGGGTGTTTTGTGGGCGGTGGGAATGGCACTGGGCGTCATTTTCTTGGATTTGACGCCCGGGTATAATGTGGATCTGATGAGTTATCTTTTCGGCAGTATTCTGATGGTAACTCATTTTGACCTTTTAGTGATGGTGGTGGTTGCTACCCTGGTGTTTTTTATTACCGGTTACTATTATCAGGACCTTCTGGCCATGTCCTATGATGAAGAGTTTGCCCGATTGAGAAACGTTCCGGTAAAACTACTCTATTTTCTCCTTGTTTGTATGATTGCCCTTTCCGTGGTCGTGATGATACGCGTGGTGGGTCTCATTCTGATTATTGCTCTATTGACCATTCCGCCATATATTGCTGAGAAATACGCGGCATCTCTCCGTATGATGATGGTTTTTTCCGCATTGTTGAGTTGTCTGTTTACTTCCACGGGTCTCTTGCTGTCTTATTTTCTGAATGTAACTTCCGGTGCAGCCATTATCATGGTGGCGGCTGCAGGGTTTTTTGTTTCCCTGCTTTTCGAGCGCTTGTTTGCCCGGCGTGCAACGATGAGTTCGGTCTCTAAGGATAATTAAGAGCTTAAGTTTCGCAAGATGAAAAATTTTATTTGCAGACTGATACTGAGCTTATTTTTTGCCGGTATTTTATCTTCCTGTGTTTTGCTAGAAGCGACAAAGGAGGCGCCAGGCAACGGCGATAACCTTTTGGCGGCGACCATTGAGATTTACCGGGGGCCATTAAACCATCTCTCCGCCGTCCGGCGCGGCAGTTGCCCCATGTACCCATCCTGTTCGGAATACAGCAAGCAGGCGATTAAAAAACATGGTATGACTATCGGTTGGATGATGACGACAGATCGCTTGTTGCGATGCGGGCGAGACGAAATGAAGTTATCACCGCAGATTTTTATCAACGGAAAATTATACTATTACGACCCGCTTGATATCAACGATTACTGGTGGAATCAAAAGTGACGGTTTGGCAACAAAGAGGTCTTTATGAAGGGATTAAGCCCTAGGTCAGGACTTCTTGCGGTTTGCATTTATCCAGGCAGGTTTTGCAATCTTCCCGGTTTTGTCTTTCGTTTGAGCAGGAATTTAAAAAGGCTTGCACCCAATCGCCGCCGGTTCTTGGGCAGTTGTCTATAAATTCGATGAAGCGTATGAGCGTATCAACTGATGCCTTATCCATGGCATGTTCCATGCGACAGGCGGTGGCTTCCGCCTTCCCAGCGCCGATCTGTAATACCCTGAAAAGAAAATCCTTTAACACGTCATGCCGCCGGGTAATCTCTTTGGCAATTGTTGAACCCTTTTGGGTTAAAGTGACAAAACTGTACGGTTCATAATTGATCAGGCCTTTTTCTCCCAGGCTTTTTAGTGCGCCTGTCACCGTGCCGCGCTTTACCCCCATTTTTTCAGCAATGTCCCCTGTACGGGCAACTTTATGGGTCTTTTCCAGATCCAAAATTGTTTCTAAATAGTCCTCTAAACTTTCTGAGAGTCCCATATTTTTTTTGGTCATATTTCCCCCAAAATTCTATCAATATATCTGATAGTCAACCTTACTCTTAAAGTCAACACAAAAAA
>CAZSON010000014.1:16788-23017 GCA_964608375.1 uncultured Desulfobacter sp.
ATATCTGATAGTCAACCTTACTCTTAAAGTCAACACAAAAAAACTTATGGATACCAAATATTTTACTTGACAACTTATAAAGTTTGGGTTACCTAACTATTCGCTCAATATTTAATTCTTATTATATCAGGGAGTTTTATACGAATGAATCGATTAATGTTGCGAAAAATGAAGGACAATCAAACAGGAACCATCTCTGCCATAAAGACCGGCGGTGAACTCGGGCGTCGTATCCGTGATATGGGTCTTATACCGGGAAGATCCGTTAAGGTTCAGGGCAGGGCACCCTTATATGACCCGGTAGCGTTAAGGATTATGGGATTTACGTTAACCCTGCGAAACAATGAGGCAGATTATATTGAGGTGGAAACAGAATAAAAGTGGCACCAACAATCGCCCTTGCCGGAAATCCCAACTCCGGTAAAACGACCCTTTTTAATGAGCTGACCGGCTCTCACCAGCATGTGGGTAATTATCCGGGGGTAACAGTTGAAAAAAAAGAGGGAACCTTTGTGAACAACGGATACCGGATGTCTGTTGTCGACCTTCCCGGGACCTATTCCCTAACAGCCTATTCTTTGGAAGAGGTGGTGGCCAGGGATTTTCTTGTTAATAAAAAACCTGAAGTTGTTATCGATATCGTTGACGCATCCAATCTGGAACGGAACTTATACCTGGTGATCCAGTTTCTCGAGATGGGTCTTCCGGTTTGCATCGCCTTAAACATGGTGGATGTTGCCAAAAAACGGGGTATAGAAATTGATATAGAAAAACTTTCTACCCTTTTGGGGATTCCTGTCATTCCAACGGTTGCTCGAAGCGGCCTGGGAAAAAAAGAGTTGATGGATACAGCCTACCAAATGGTCGAGGAGGGTGGAAAACAGCCGCTTCTTGAAATTTCGTATGGGGATGACCTGGATCGAGCCCTTGCGAAGATGACGTCGAAAATCGAAACCGATCATTTTCTGACCGATACCTATCCCGCCCGTTGGATTGCCTTAAAGTATTTGGAAAATGATGAACAGATTCTATCAAAGGGTCATGAAAAGAATCCTGTTTGTGGCGAAAAGCTTGAAACGATCGTCAAGAAAGTCTCGACCCATCTTGAAGCAACTGTCAATTCTTACCCGGAGGCCATGATTGCAGACCATCGATATGGGTATATCAATTCCGTCATCAAACAGGGGGTATTCCACCTGCGGTATGACCAGAACAGGCTTTATACCTCTGATAAAATCGACAAAGTTGTGACCCATCGGTTTTTTGGCCCGATCCTTATGATCGCAGTATTGCTGGGCCTCTATCATTTTACATTTACGTATGGTGAAATTCCGGTTGGCTGGTTCGAGCGTTTTTTCGGTTGGCTTGGGGATACGGCTTCTTTTTATCTTCCCGATGGACATTTAAAGTCTCTTTTTGTCGCAGGGGTGGTTGACGGCGTTGGTGGTGTCCTGGGCTTTGTGCCATTGATCATGTTCATGTTTTTTGGCATTTCGATTTTGGAAGATTCCGGGTATCTGGCACGGGTGGCGTTTATGCTCGACCGGGTGTTCAGCCTGTTTGGATTGCACGGCAGTTCGGTCATGGCATTTGTCGTATCCGGGGGTATTGCCGGCGGATGCGCCGTTCCCGGGGTCATGGCAACTCGGACCCTGCGATCACCCCGGGAACGGCTGGCAACTTTGCTCACCGTACCATTTATGAATTGCGGTGCAAAGCTCCCGGTATTTGCGCTCCTTATAGCAGCCTTTTTTTCAGAAAACGAGGCTGTATTTATGCTCCTGATTACCATCGTTGCATGGGGGGGGGCGCTTCTTGTTGCCAAATTGCTCCGTCTCACCGTTATCAAGGGTGAGCCGACCCCGTTTGTGATGGAACTTCCACCTTATCGTTTTCCAACCTTTAAAGGATTGCTGATTCATACCTGGGAAAGAACCTGGCAATATATCAAAAAGGCAGGAACTGTTATTCTGGGTGTTTCAATTATTTTATGGGCTATGATGACCTTCCCGGGTCTTCCCGAGTCCCAGCGCAGTGAGTTTGCAAAACAGCGAGACACCATCATGGCTGCCCCTTCTCCTTCCGTTACCCGGCAGGACAAGCTGATAGGTAAAACATCCGGACTTTCCGAACTGGCAGCGGTTGACGGGGCAGAAGCTGAAGCGCGTTTGAAGCATTCAATTGCCGGTCGAATGGGAATCGCCCTTGAAAACCTGACGAGATGGGCCGGTTTTGACTGGCGCACCAATATTGCTCTGGTTGGTGGCTTTGCAGCCAAAGAGGTCATTGTCTCAACACTGGGAACGGCTTACAGCCTTGTCGAAACAGACACAACAAACAGCGGCTCTCTTTCTCAAACTCTCGCCAGCTCCCCGAAATGGCGTCCGTTGGTGGCGCTGAGCCTGATGATTTTTATTGTTTTTTATACCCCATGTTTTGTCGCTGTGGTCTGTATCTCCCGTGAAGCGGGGTCATGGAGATGGGGTATCTTTTCAATGACATTTAACACCCTGTTGGCATTGATATTGGCAACACTAATATTTCAAATCGGCCTGGCACTCGGCTATTAAGAGAAATCAAGATGGATAATTTACTTGTAACCCTGATCGTCGGATTAGCTGTTGCATACATTTTCAAAACATTTTATAAGAAATTTAAAAAGGGAAATAAGATGGACTGCGGATGCTCGGGGTGCGATGCCGACGGTGGAAGCTGTAAACCGATATCTTCTGACAAGGTGAAAAAAGAAGTTAAATCGTCCGGGAAAAAACCCTTACATTGTGAGCTGAAAAGGGATTGAAGAGCACAGGGTGTCCCTTTCAATACCATGACTCATTTCGTTGTTCAGGAACATCATGCGCGGCACCTTCACTGGGATTTTCGCCTGGAAATTGCCGGTGTTTTGAAGTCATGGAGCATTCCCAAAGGGCCTTCTTTAAATCCAGCCGACAAAAGGCTCGCGGTCATGGTGGATGATCACCCGCTGTCATACCTTCACTTTGAAGGGGTTATTCCCGAAGGTGAATACGGCGCCGGTTTTGTGGTTATTTGGGATCAGGGGAGCTATTGCCATGTTGAAGGAGAGGACCCGGCAAACGGACTGAAGAGCGGAAAAATCGCAATAGAACTCCAGGGTGAAATTTTGAGAGGAAGCTTTACCCTTGTTCAAATGAAGGGACGTGGCGAAAAGAACTGGCTTTTGATCAAGAAAAAGGATCAATTCAGCAAGATGAAGTGGGTCATCGAGAAGGCATTGACAGAGGAGAAGAAACAGAGCTTTCATGCATAAGGCGACACCTTACAAATAAAACAGATTTTCAGACTATCTTCTATCATTGATGGTCTCGTAAAAAGTCATTTGCGAACGACTTTGAGCATTTTAGGATAAATGGTCATTTGCAGAGCAATATGGACTTTTTACGAGTTCATCATCGTTATCATGCAAAAAATAATTATTATTGCTGGAACTCTGCTGCTTATTGTCGGTCTGCTGTGGCCTTTGTTGACAAAAATACCTCTGGGACGTTTACCGGGAGATATCATTGTAAACCGGCCGACCGTTAAAATATTTGTTCCGATCACGACGATGATCCTGGTCAGTATCATCATCTCTGTCGTGCTGTGGCTTTTGCGTAAATAAAACTAAACTGTCATCATTGAATGACTTTCACTACAGGAGGATATGATGAATGTAAAGGAAACAGCAAAGAAAATAGTTTGGCTTGGACATGACGGTTTTAGAATCGATGGAGACAAGATTGTTTATTTCGATCCCTATCAGATTTCACCTGGAGCCAAGGCGGATCTGATCCTTGTCACCCATGAACATTTTGATCACTGTTCCCCGGGCGATATCGCCAAGATACAAAAGCCCGAAACGGTCATTGTTACAGAGAAAGACTCGGCTAAAAAACTCAAAGGCAATGTGAAGGTTGTCAGACCCGGGCAGACCATCGATGCGGATGAAATTAAGATTGAGGCAGTGCCGGCATATAACACAGACAAAACATTTCATCCAAAAGAAAACGGATGGCTGGGATTCATCGTGGAGATTGAGGGTGTCAGGATTTATCATGCCGGGGATACAGACTTTATCCCGGAGATGAATCAATTCGAGGTAGATATTGCACTTCTTCCGGTATCCGGAACATATGTGATGACCGCCCTTGAAGCGATAGAGGCCGCCCTTGCCATTCGGCCCAAACTCGCCATTCCGATGCATTACGGGGCGATTGTGGGTGGGGAACAGGATGCAAAAGATTTCAAAGTCGCTCTGGAGGGAAAGGTTGAAGTCCTTGTATTGTAACAAACAGAGGCCGTGTTTCCCTGGCGCTGTTTGATTGAGAGTTTGGCTCTTACTCTAATTTAAATCGCACAGGGACTCTGACCCACATATCTACCGGTTTACCGGCTTTTATGCCAGGTTCAAACAGCCAGTTCTTTACCGATGCGGTTGCCGATCGGTCCAAAACCGGATACCCGCTGCTCTCGTGCACCCTCAGATCACCGACCTTTCCGTTTCGAGTTACCTGAACATCAAGTATTACCATCCCTTGATACCCCCTTTTTCTCGCAATTCGGGGGTATTCAGGGGGCGAATTTTCCCGAAACAGCGGCCGGGCCTGGCGCAGAATCACCCCGGCGGTTCGTGTGGTTTCGGGCCGGGCCTTTTTTATCGGTTCGGCGATGGGCGGCGTAAATATGTTCTGGATTTTGGGCTCTTTTGAAATCAACGAGGTCGATATTGTGTCAATTTTATGGGCCGCGGCAAGTGGTATTAATTTGTTCGAGCTGCCGGGTATTTTTGCAATTAAAGGTACCGGGATCGGTGTAATTTTTCGAGGCTCAACAATCGTTTCGGGTCCTATAATGGATTTGTGTAATGTAGGGGTTTTTAATCTGTCTATTTGTTTGAGTTCAAGAACAGGTTGAACCGTTTTAATCGGCATGATCGGTTTTATCTTTATCTTGGGCGGCACAGATGCAGCTTTTTTCAGTTTGATTTTTTGTTTTTGCAAAATCTTTTTTGTCTCAGGCCTATACGGTTTGCGATAGGTCAGAGATAGCGTTATCGGGCGGTTTTTGCGCTTTGGAGGAGGTTGTTTTTTCAGCCAGCCAAACTCTGTTTCGAAAAGAAGGGCATGTATCCCTATTGCCAGTATACCGGAGAGGAACAACCGCTTCACAACTATTTATCCACCTCTGCCTGAAGAGAAATTCGGCTGAGCCCGGCGGTTCGGATCTGATCAAGAACCCTAAACAGCTGCTGGTATTTAATTGTGTGGTCCGCAAAAAGCAAAACACCCGGCTCTGTTTTTTCTCTTGCTCTTTCTGCTATCACGTTTGTGAGATTTTCAATTTGGACCGGTTCTTCATCAACATAGATGCTTCCGTCACTTTTTATTGATACGGATAACAACAATTTTTTATCGATTTTTGCCGTGGAAGAGGTAGGAAGGACCAGTGGTAATCCCCGGTGCACCGCCATGGAAAGCATTGCATAAATAAAAAATACCAGCAAAAGGAAAACGATGTCGATCAGGGGAAGCATTTCAATGCGAGCCCTTCGAATAGCAGGACGATCGATTTTCATGCCGGGCCTCCCCGTTGTTCGCAGAAATTTTGGGTCAGTTTTTCATAAACAATTTCCAGGCTGGTTGCGTATTTTTCGATGGCAAGCACTGCATTTTCCACCGATGAATTGAAGTAGTTGAAAGGAAAAACGGAAAGGATTGCGATGCCAAGGCCGGTGGCGGTAGTAATCAGCGCCTGCGCGATACCTGAAGTGACCACTTGGGGATGATCGATACCGGTTGACCCGATGACATCAAAGGAAGTGATGATGCCGAGAACCGTTCCAAAGATTCCAAGCAGCGGCGCCACCGTAATCATGGTATCGAGCACTCCGGTGTAACGGCGCATTCGTTTGATCTCTTCGGCTGCCGTCGATTCCATGGCCTTGCTCATGGAAAACTCACGATGGAGAATACCGCTGACAAGGATTTTTATAATATAATCTTTTGATCCGGCAACTTTAGCCTTTACATCCTCCCAATTCCCCTCCTGGCACAACTTTAACGTTTCATCCACCAGCGACTGATTCCGGTGAATGTATATCCCGATCCAGAAAAAAAATCGTTCAATGACAACGGTCAGCGAGATGACCGAACATGCCAGGAGGGGATACATGACCGGCCCGCCCTTAACAAATATTTCGAACATAGCTGCT
>CAZSON010000014.1:23117-25800 GCA_964608375.1 uncultured Desulfobacter sp.
TATCCGGGCCGGGCAGATGCTGTTTTAATATGAAACCGACAGCCCTAGAAGAAAATTTATACCCGGCGATGGGAAAAACGCTCTCTGGGTAGGTGAGCCACCCAGCACTCCATATTCCGAATATTCTTGATCTAATAAGTTATTGAGATCCAATGATAATTGCCATTTTTTCCAATTGTATTTGATTTTGGCATTCAAAAGGAAATAATCATCCTGATAGCCAAAATTATTTGAAAAATCGCTTTCAAAACGTCGCTCTCCGACATAGGTTCCATTTACCGCCAACGTAAAACCTTTTCCGAGAAAAAAGACAGAATCCAGGGCTATTTTATGCTCAGGTACGTTGGGCACCTCGTTTCCTGAGAATTGCCCGTCTCTTATTTCCGCATCGGTAAAGGTATAACTTCCCTTAATCGTTATATGTTCAAATGTTTTCCCCAAAGATATTTCTATGCCGTCCCGGCGGGTATCACCATCAAGATTTTCGTTTGAAAACGTGATCGGGTTGAAAAAAATCTCGTCCGCTGTATCGATGCGGAAAACATTTATTTTTGCATAAAGGCTTTTTGTAAAATGGTGCCGGATACCCAATTCAAAATCATCGGAGGTTTGAGGCGCCAAATCGAGGTCGATGGTGTTTTTAAAAAAATTAAAAAGCTCATCGAGCACCGGATACCGGAAGCTTCGTGAAAAACTGGCATACAGATGGGAATTTCCATAAAAGTTATAATTGATGCCGGCCGTGTATGCATCTTCATCGAAAGTTTTTCGATCTGGTCTACTCGGGTCAAACTTGTACTCTGCCCGATCATGCCTGTATCCACCGGAGCCGGTGAGATAGTCCGTTAGAAAGAACTCGTCATGGATATAGTATCCATAGTTTGCCTTTTCCAATGTAAATCGCCCGATGGTGGGAACACCTTGAAAAATCGAAATATTAAAAATATCTTCCTCGGCATTCGTAAAATCGAAACCTGCGGTCAAGTTATTGGCATATCCAAAGATCTTTTCTTTCAAAATTATTTGGGGTGATACGGCGATTGTATTAATTTCAGTATCACCTTCAAAGGTGCCGCCGGTAAAGGAGAAAAAAAACAGCGATTCTCTCTTGCGAGAAGAAAGATCCATCTGAAACAGGCTGTTTTTCAGAAAAAATATTTCAGGTTTTGCCTTTACATAATAATCTTCAATATCAGAAAAATCGTTTGGAGATGTCGTCTTTTCTCTCGATATGCCTGATTCGAGCTCGGTTTCTGTCAACGCGCCCGGCAGTCCCGTGTCATCCTGATGGTAACCGCCGCTTACAGTTAGCTTAAATCTATCGTTGAAAAAATAGCCAAGATTTGCTCCGAGGTCCTTGGACTCGGTGTCGCTGTTATCCCTGTATCCATCGGAGTTTAGATAACCGCCGGATACGGCATAGGATAAATTTCCCCGGGATCCACTGACATGGGCGTTGCCTTGGTAAGTATCATAACTGCCGCCGGAGACATTGGCGCCTGCCTGGAACCGATCTCCCTCCTTTGTTATGATGTTAATCACTCCTCCTGAGGCATTGTCTCCATAAAGAACACCACCCCTTCCACCCCAGAGTATTTCAATTTTTTTTACCCGGTCCAACGGAATGAGGGCCCAATCTGTTCCAGACAAATCGGCCTGGTTGATTCGCCGGCCATCTACCAACACCAGTGTGTTTGATTGCGCGGTTTCTCCAAAACCACGCAGGTCAACCCTGTAAGTTCGTCGGTTTCCCCCAATATCAGAAACATAAATTCCGGCTTGGGTCCGCAATATTTCCGGAATGTCACGGGCCGTAGAGTTTGCAATGTCCGTATCGGTGATAACCGATACATGGGTAGGAAGAAACGATATCTTCTCCTCATATCGTGTGGCGGTCACAACCACCTCTTCCATCACAACCGGTTCGGTTTTATCCTTTTTAGATTCTTTCATATCCGCTGCGCCGACAGGCACCGAAAACAGAAAAAGACCCAGGATCATCAAAAGTACTAAAAAATTTCTCTTCATTTTTTCCTCCTTTTTTTATCTAAAATTTTTTAGTCCGGGTCAGCAAAAAAAAACCCGAACCGAAATAAATCGATCCGGGATTTCCCTTTTTTATCCTCACAGATCACCGGGTGGCCTTCAGTCCGCGAAGGCTTCCCATGTATGTTCAGGTAGGTCTTCTGACTCTCGTATCAACCGAATTTCTGCGCCTTCCCGTCCGGAGAAAACCAGGCAGTGGCAGTATTGCAGAGTTCGTCCTCGATCACAGCGGCGGGCCCGTCCCAAGTTTAAGGAGTTCCCTTTTAAGCTCGATATGAGCACCTGAACAATATAGTAGTTATCATATTAAGCTAAAATTTGAATGTCAAGAAAAATTTTAAGTATTATTATCTCCTTTCTTGCCGGAATTTAGCGCTTTTCGAGGCACCAGGGAGACCCTGGGAAATTTTCCCAAAGGACTCTCATCAACCAGCAGAGTACAACCGTACATTTCTTCGAGTGTTTGATAGGTAAGGACGTTGTCCGGTTTTCCCAATTTAACGATTTTCCCTTGGTTTAGCAGAAGAAGATGGTCACCATACATCGCCGCAAGATTTACGTCATGAGATACCACGACCACGGTGATATCTTTTTGTTCTTTGAGCTTTTCCATCAAATCCATTATCTTCACCTGATG
>CAZSON010000015.1:0-2869 GCA_964608375.1 uncultured Desulfobacter sp.
GACAATGGCATCGACATCCAGACCGGTTATATCTCCTTGCAGGAGTTCAATTCGGCCTAGAATATCCTTTTCCATCGACTTCTTTTTTTCCTCACAAATCATTCACAGGTTGTTTGCCGCTGAATGCAGGCCTTGGCATAATCTAACGTATCAAAATAGTGGCTAAATTTCCCTTATTCACGGAAAGGTTTACCGGATTTGTAAAGCCGCAGCCTTCCCTCAATGGCTTCGCTCAACACTGTGTCACCACTATCCCTTGCAAGAGATAGTGCCTGTTTGATTATGCGAACAGCCATTTCGAATTGGCCTGTTTCCGCATACGCGGCAGCCAGGGTATCCAGATACTCTGGATCATTGCGATCCTTGCCCTGCACAGCGGCCTGGGCCCACTTTATGGCAGCATAACCGTCGCGCACATCTTTGTCCGTGTCGGTTGCCAATATCCAAGCCAGCGTGTTTGAGGCCATGCGCCATTCAGGTTTCATTTCAAGAACTTGGCGGTACTTGACAACCGCTGCTTTGCTATTTCCGGATGCCCATAACGACATGCCCAAATTGTAGCGGGCATTGATCTGCTCCGGATAGATATCTAGCGCTTTCTTGAAAGCCATGATGGCTCCAGCGTGCCTTCCCTGCTTGAGCAGGATGACGCCCAGATTGTTCAACACATTGGCGTTGTTGGGTTGATACGACAAGGCTTTCAACATCATGGCCTCGGCTTTATGCAACTCGTTTTTGTTTTGAAGTATAAGACCCAGCTGAAAATAGGCCTGATCGGATGTATGATCCAACGCAATGGCACGCTTCAGGTATTGATGTGCACGAGACCAATCGCCGGCCATCAGCCATGCCTTTCCCATGGCCAGATGCACCGCGGGATTTTCCGGATCGATCTCCAGTGCTCGGGCAAAATTCTTTTTCACAGCGGTCTCCATATCAAGCGCTGCAAGCTTCATAGAACCGAGGACCAAAAGCTGGTCCGGATCATAACAAAGGTCTTCGAGCTCATCGATCCACGGATCCTGTGCCGGACGGAAGCGGATAGAGTCGGCCGCCCGGGCCAGGCTCTTTTTCATGTCTTCAGCGCGGCCATGGTGTTCGTATACCTGAGCCATCAGCCGGTGAGCATCGCCAAATTGCGGGTCCGACAAAATAGCCTCTTGAAGTTGCGTCTCGGCGACATCCCATTGATCCGAGTCGAGCGCTATTCGGGCCAGTCCCATCAATGCATACGGATCACCGGGCTCCAACGCTAATCGTTGCTCATAGTACACCCTGGCTTTCTGCATCTCACCGGCTTTGAAGTAGGTGTCGGCCAGTTTCAAGACAGCAGGCGAATAGTCGCTGGACAGACGCAAGGTTTGCTCCAAGAAACCGATCATGGATGCGGTCTCCCCCCGCTGTTGATGAATGGATGCAGACAGGTAAAACCACAGCGCCGATGGCTTGTCGTATTCCAGCGCCAACCGATAGCAGGACAGCGCCTGGTCATAGAACTGGTTGGCCTGATAGAGTCGCCCCATCTCTCCAACCGCTTGTCCGAATGCTGTGTTTGCACCATCCTCAGCCAGCTTTTTTCTGACTTCGACGTCGGTCTTGTTGATCTTTTCCCTCAGCGCCTTACTCCTCCGGCTAAGCGATGGGGCCTCCGGTAACCGGATTAAAACAACATTCATCCGTGCTTGGGAGAGGATTGCCATCATCCCCAAAGTTGTCAGCGATACCAGTGCGCAAAAGGCAGTCACCGGCCAGAATCGCCGAATCATTTCACTTCCCCTCGTTCTTGAGGGCTTCCTTTATGAAGGTCACTGGGGCGATCATTTACCTGCTCGCGTTTCGGCCACACATTCTTCCAAAAAACGACCCTGCTCATACGATCATAGGGCGGATAGGCATAAAAGCCTCCGGAAACAAAATCCACCCAGCCGTCATTATTCATATCAGCGCTATCCAGGACCAGGAGATGCGTCGGGTCCGTGGCCAGGCCATGAAAAACAAATTCCATTTCGCCAATGTTTTCAAACCATACCATTGAAAAGGCATCGGGCTTGTCCCAGTCATTGAAACCGCTGACCACGACAACGTCTAAATCCCCGTCCCTATCCACATCTATCCCATTGGCAGCATATGCGCCGGGAAAATCCCCGATTCGGTGATAAACAAACGCCAATCCGCCTTTGTTCTCCAACCATTGCACCCCATGCCAAGGCCTTGGTCCGGGCGGTATATAGTCGAAGGCATCACCATTCGTATAGAGAATATCCGGATCCCCATCCAGATCCAAATCAACAATAGAGATACCGCTGCTTCCGAAATCTTCGTTGGTTGAGCCGTAAATCCGCAGGGTTTTGAAGTGCCCCGCGCCATCGTTTTCAAACACGTAGATTTCTTCCCATTCCTGTGAAACCAGTGCCACGATATCAAGGTCACCATCCCCGTCCATATCCGCAATGGGTGTATTAATTGTACCGGAAAGCTTTAGAAGCACATGGCTGTCAAACACCCAATCACCCTTGTTCTCCATCCAGCGGATCTCACCGTCATCGTAGCCGAATTGTCCCACAGCCAGGTCCGGATCACCGTCACCGTCCAAATCCCCGCAGCGTACATCGGTGACACGGGCAATTTTTTTCGCAAGTGTACGATTGGTAAAACTACCTCCACCAACATTCTCCAATACCACCACAGCTCCAATCTTGTCGTTGTTCGGAAATATCATACCCATTTTTGCGATCAGCAAATCAAGGTCACCGTCGGAATCGATGTCGCAAGGGCTGACGTGGGCCGGCCCACGCACTTCGCTACCAATCCTGCGTTCTCTGAATACCCCAAGGGCTGTCTGCCGGATCCAACTAACTCGGTTGAGTTT